>JANPDZ010000754.1:0-17440 GCA_031431735.1 Acidobacteriota bacterium
TGGGCTTCTGCCGCTTTCTTTAGCAATACTGATGCTTTTAATTTAACCAATGCGCCGAATTATTCGGTTTTTACGTTGCTGACTTGTCTGAATGGGTATTTTATGACAACCGGCGATAATTTAGCGGAAATGGGTTTGAAAGCTCCAAACGGCGGAGCTGTGGCGATGTGGGCATCGACCGGAAAAACAACTCCTGATGTTCAGGAAATTATGGCAACCCGTTTCTATAATCAAATTGCGGTTAGTAATATGACGAGGATTGGCGATTATATTAGTGACGCGAAACAAAGCCTGATCGGTGGACGCGATGTTCGTTTATCGTGGGCATTGCTTGGCGACCCGACTTTGAAAATAAAATAGATCAAAGGCACAAAACTTGAAAAGGCAAAGGTGGAAAAATTTCCACCTTTGCCTTTTTTTATTTAACTCACATCTTGTAATTTTAAGAAAGCTTGGGTGCTTGAAAAAAGACTTTGTTGAAAATAAAAGACTTAGCAGTTTCAGTTTCACCTTTAAACTCTGTAAAATAGCTTAATTTACACTAATACTATGGCATATTCCTATTTTTACAAGATGTGAGATTTAATCCAAGTTGCCAGTTATTAAAATTAAGATAATTTCAACGCAGAGAGCGCCGAAGAACGCAGAGGAAAACAAAGAGAAATCGGCTGATTTTGTTTTTAATTTAATTATTAGCCGCAGTTTTTAGTGAAAATTGGGCAGAACATTTCAAAAAAAAACTCTGCGTTCTCTGCGTTAAAAATAAAGCTGGCAACTTGGATTATTTAAGAACCTATTATTTTGGTTGAATCCGTAGCATATAGGTGCAAACCGAAATCGGGACTCCGGGCGTGATGGCAATTTGCTGACCGATTTGGAGTTCATAATTATTGATGATCGCAGGATTGCGGCCTTCGTTGATCATGGAAAAATTGCCCTTGCCATCTGTCATAAACGTCAGATGACGGCGACTGATTTCCGGGTCGCCCTGCAGTGAAATATCAACCGGCTTTGATTTTGAACCGCGTCCGATACAGATTTGATTTTGATAAACGGGCACAACATTCTGCCGAACGCCACCGCGCCAGATCTCAAGTTTATAAAGTTCCGTCACGCGTTTTTGAACGTGCGTCATTTCTTCCGCCGATTCTTGAACCGGCAAAGAGGCCGCTGGCGGGACGTTTTGAAAATTGGCGACAGATTGAAAACTGCCGGGCAACATTGTCGGCGGCGGTTCGTTGTTGATTGGCGGATTCAGTACAACAGGCTGATTCGGGACAACATTAGGCGGCGGGTGATTTTGAACAATCGGCTTCGGCGTAATTTCTGCGGGCGGTTTGGCACGCGATAGAATGCTTGTTTTGTTGGCATTCGCGTCTTCCCAACTGTGTTGGACGCGAATGCTGCCTTGTTCCAATGTGCCGTCAACCCGAAGTTGAACGGCGAAAGATTGCGTTTCGAGCTTCTTTTTTCCGGCGATTTCTTTGGCTCGTTCCGCTAAGATATGATAAAGACCTTGTTCAAGCCCGCGCCGCTTTGCTCCTTGCCATTCTTTGTCATCTTCGTCGCTTAGAAAAATCGTATATTCAGTTGGAATGATGGCTGTGCCCTGCGGCAATGGCACCAATTCCTTTTGCATTACGCCTTCGACCTCGCGCGCAATTTTGACGATAAATTCTTCCGCCTGACTGCGCGGTTTGACCTGCGCGTCGCGGGCCGCTTCTTCCAGAACAAGCTCGGCAGTTTCGCCGTCAATCCATTTTCTAACTTTGTCTAAGACACTCACTTATTATCACCTCGAAAAATCAACATTATCTTCGCCCGTTTTAGCTTTTTTTGCAATCCAACCGTGGTCAGCCCAGTCTGAATCTTTTGTTTTTCCAAATTCAATAACGTCAATTTCAAACCAAGTTTCCGTTTCATTAACAATTTTGATGCGTGAATTTTTCGGCACCAAACCGATTTGAGTAGCATTTGAGTTCGAATCTGAACGTAATGGAACATCTCTTTTTGAAAAACCTTCACGAGTATTAAAAATACTGAATGATGGCAAAATTCCTTTCCCTCGCAGATAGCTATGCGTGCCATAAAGAATTCCGCTGAAAACAAAAAGCACGATCAGAGCTATTGCAAAACGGCGCAGAAAAAAATTTTTTCGTTTGGGCGGTTTGTTTTCAGTTTGAATAACGGGCGGCGGAGGTATTGGTATGTTGCTTAATTGTTGATTTTGAAACTCATTCAGTTTCATTGCGTTATCAACTTTGACGACGACCGCCGGATTTTTTAAAACCTGATTGTTTTGAAACTTCATTTCTTTTGAAGTATTGAATGTCGGTTTCTGCGGCGCGAGCGGTGTGTATCCGCGGGCGACATGTGCTTTTGGGGTTGCTAATTGGCGAGCGGCGATCTCGGTTCTTACTTCAACTGCTTCCGAATTGCAAAGTAGTTTGACGCGCGCCAAATCTTTCCAAAATTCGTTGACGGTTTGTTGGCGGTCAATTGGATTGTTGAGCGTTGCTTTTTGCAAAACTTGCAACAATTCGTGTGCCCAAAATTCGTGTCTGACTGCGTAGGGCAGTTCTTTTATCGGCTGATTTGCAAAAAAGCGCGGCGATTCACCGGTGAACAAAACATAAGCGGTTTTAGCGAGTGAATAAATATCAGCAGCCGGTGTTAGTTCTGCGACCTCAAAATGTTTGCCGTCTGCGGCAAGCATCGGGCTATGTTCGGGCGGTGCGTAGATATTTGTGCCGACGCGTGTAATGGGTGAATCGGATTGCGAAAATCTGGCGACGCCGAAATCGGCGATTTTGACAATGTTGCGGTCTGCTGTCAGCAGCAGATTCTGCGGTTTAATGTCGCGGTGTATGACACCGGATTTATGTGCGTGCGCGAGTCCGGCGCAAACCTGTTCGAGATATTCAAAGGATTTGTTTAAAGTCAGTGACTTTTCACGAATAGCGCGAGCCAAATCGCCGCCTGCCAGATATTCGAGGACGAGATAATGAAACACCATTCCGCGCATATCACGAGACGTGCCGTGCCCGAGACGGCTGATGATGTTCGGATGCCGCACACGGTCAAGAGCAATTGCTTCATTTTGAAAATTTTCGACAAGTGTCCGTTCAAGGTCAGCATCCAAATCGTTTTGCATAAAGACGTTGAGAGCTTTGACGACGATTTGTTTGTGAGGAGAGTTAGGGGCAGCGACATTATCACGCGCCACATAAATTTCGGCGTAACTTCCGCGCCCCAGGAGTTCTTGGATGTCGTAGCGTCCGTCTAAACGGCTGTTTATAAGCGAAAGTTCTTTTATCATTCAGTCAAATAAAATGCTACATCAAAACGCGTGACTTCACCAACAAAAATGATACGAAAGAATCAATTCAAAGTTCAACGACTGGAAAAAGGTAAAAGGTAAAAGTTGTTAAGGTAAAAAGCAAAAGGTAAAAGATAAAACTTAAGAACGTCTTACTTGATTGTTATAGTCGAGTAAGACGTTTTTTTTTACCTTTTACCTTTTACCTTTTACCTTAGGAACGTGTAAAAAATAACTTATAACAGTTTTAAAAACTTGATCGTTTAGTAGCCGCTCTTGAATGGGGATTGTTTTTTTTCAATATCGAAAATTGACAAAAACGCGGGCGCAAAGCACAATGGCGTTAAGTTAAGCAAAAATTCGGCAACAATTGTAAAACAGGCTGTTAGCCTGTTTTAATTTCACGCCGCTAACCTGTTGATAATAAAGGAACGCCGGAGAAACAGACTAACAGTCTGTTTTACGTTTTCTCCTTAACTTAATGCCATTGGCGCAAAGCAACCCTTCCTGACCTTAAATTTGCTGTAAATTGATAGATAATCTTTCATCTTTCTCAAATTAAAGGTAAAAAAGACCTGATAAAACCATTAACAGGTCTGGAAGGGTTGCTTTGCGCCCGCTCAAGTCACAACATATTCAATTCAAAAAAAAACAATCCCCATTCAAGTAGCCGCTCTCAAGACCGCGTTGCACGGCGGTCACAGACCCGCCTCTAAACGATCGTTATAAGTTATTTTTTACATGTTCCTTAATTAACTCGTTGGAATCCGGTTAACTGAATATTTTGGAAAAATGGCGTGCCGGGCGGCAAACGCGTCGGGTCAAGAAACGTTGTGTCAAAAATCCAGTTCCGCGCCGGCGGACTGTAAACATTCGTACAGCATTTGAAAGCACTATTGTTATTATGCGAGTTGAAAAGATTTATCAGAGAACCCGCGTAATTAAGCCGGACACTGCCCCAATTTTCCAAAAAGCGTTTGAAATTGTGAACTCCGCCTGTTAGCCGCGGATCGCCGCCGCCTTGGTTCGGCGTGTTTTCGAAACTGCTTCGGGCATCGCCGGCAAGCATTGCAAATCGAACAGTCGTTTCATTTGCAACTCTTTGGCTTAACGTGAACGGATAACGAAAACTGCGCGAATCCTGCCAGTTATTTGAAAGAACCATGATTGCATCAGCGACAACCGATGCGGGAACGTGCGCCGAAGTATTCTGTGGAATATAATCGGTCGAAGGTGTTGGTGTTCCGACCGATCCAATCCCTGTTGAATTGTAATTTCCTTTGACATATACGGCATTTTCCGAAGCAAACGAAAAGCCTTTGGTGTTCAGCGAATTGCCGGCATCATAAATACCCGGAAGCCGCGTTCCGTTGATCAGTCGAACTCCGCGCCGATAATATTGATGATCAATGACGGCGGCAATCGCGGGCGAATCTGCTGTATTTGAACCTGTATAACGAACAGCTTCGTTTAAGAAATCAACATCAAGCCGATTATTATTGTTGATGTCTTCGCCGGCCTGCAAAATTCCGTCGGTGTTGCCATAGATGTCTTCCATATCATATTCGCCATCGAAATCGTTATCTCCGCGCCGATCGGAAACATACACTACCCAACCGTTTGCTTCAGGCACATCGGAACTTCGCAGATTCCGTCCGTTGGCAGTTGCGAAAACCGTTCCGGTTGTTGGCAGTAAAGCATTGTAATTGCCATCGAGAAAGTTTTTCAAATTCGTCACGTCAATATCAACCAAACTCATCACGCCTGCTCGCGGAATGTTGGTTCCGTAGGTTCCGCTCCAACTAAGATCATCGTTATAAAGACCTTCGCGGGTATCGAACATCTCGATCGGGAACGGCACGACGCGTCGGAATTTGGTTGAATCGTCAACCGTCGCAGGATATTTGTTGCCGTTGTTATCACCCGAAAAACTCAAAGTCGTGCCGTTATCAATACCCGTGCAGGTCGAATAGCTTGAAGTCGTGCATTCATCCGCCAAAACGACATTATAAATATTGCCGTTCCAGGTGTAGGAAGTCATAAAATTGGTATCTGCGGCGGTCACTGCAACGCCCGGCATAATAAATCTTTGCAGTTTAACGATCGAACGACTGTCTCTGGTGCCGTAGCCGCTGATGAAAAACTTCGTTGTGGAACTTTGTGTGATGGTCGGTGCGGCTTCGGTGACGCCTAAACTCAAAACATCGGCCGTCACATCTTGTGTCTGAATCGTATCATCAACCGAATTAATTCCGACCAGTTCGATCTTTATCCAAACCTGTCTGCCTGAATTATAAAAACGTTCACCATTTATTTTGGTTGCCGCATATCCGTCGGTCATTTGAAGAGGTCTGTAACCGCGCGGCTCGCCTAAATTCGGTTCGTTTCCGTCGCCGACCATCGAGCCGTCGAGCCTGATTCCGCAAGCTGTTGTAACCGCGCCGGTGCCACTTCCCGAGGCGCAACCCGGAAGCTTTGCTTTGCTGTCTGAGAGCGAGATGCGCAATCCTTTTTTATTGGCATATCGTTCTTTACTCGTCGTGATCGAATCGGCTGATGCTGCCGTCACCGCCGTTACACCAACTCCGTCATTGTATAGATCACCGACATTTTTACCGCGTTTGATCAGCTCAACATAATCGAGCGGAGCGCCCACAATTGTACTGGCAATTTTCAGCGGAAGATTGAGCGGTTTTTGCTCTGACAAAAGATTACCTTGAAACAAACCTTTGTTTGAACTCCAAGATGTGTTTTTATAGACCGTCGGCATATCTGGATTTGACGAAAAAACGGGTGTCCCGGATGTTGGCGATTTCAAAACACTGCCCATTGTGTGGGTCAGTTTGACGTAAGTTCCCGAACCATTTTTGATCCAGACGTTTTCGTTCCAGGTTGTCCACGGACGACCATTTCGGGCGACATCAGTCAGAACTTGTCCGACGGCGGAAACCCTCGATGAAAAATAAAGACCGGTGTTGGCCATCAAAAACAGATTGCCGTTTGAATGAACACGGCCGCCGAAGTCGAAACGCGGACCCGGATGAAATTCCAGATCATCATCGTAGAAAATTCCAAACTGAAAAATGGGCACGCGATTGTTGTAAAATTGCCGCCGCAAGGCAACCTGTACGCCATTTGATTTATCGGTTGCAGTCGTTTCAACTTGCCATTCATCACGCAGGGCGTTCAATCCTTGCAGGAGTTGCCCGCTCATCACTACTATTTGGGTGGCTTTGGTTTGCGTGATGCGCTGTTCAAAATCGTATGATGTGTCAAATCCGGGCGGTTTGAGAGATTCGACGTGCAAAAGGTCAGCCGGTGCCGGCGAAAGCTTATCTTCAAAAATTTTATCGAAATTGCGCGTCATAATTTCAAGACTGCCTTGCGCCGCTGAAAAGGCACGCGATTCTGCCGCATCGTTTGAAGTGGCGATGGTTTCGTTTGTCGTGCGTGTCACGGCGAGCGCAACAAAAGCCGTCAGCAATGTTAAAATTAACAATGCAATCACCATTGCCGAGCCTGCCTCACTTTCTTTCGACCAAATATTTCTCATATTTCTACTCCTTCTAACCTGCGTCGTATTCTAAGTTTCTTGTGCTGAAAGTTCCGTTAAGCGTGATGCTTTCAGGCTTGCCTGTTTGTTCGTCGTTTTCGGTCGCCTGAACCTTGATCGTGATAGTAATTTGTCTGACCAAATTAAAATCTGACGGGCGGTCATCAGCATTACCAACAATTCCATCAACTCCGGCACCCGGATTATCGGTTGTGCTTCCATCTTCCAAAACATATCGAACCTGAAAATCTTCGATGTTATAAGCGACCGGCATTTCCTGAATTTGCTCAGTGGCAAGTCCGCCCGTATTGTTTCCAAAGACTTGACGAACAAGCGTTCCGTCGGCTTTAACTTTATATGCCACCCAAAAAAATCTTTTGACCGAGGCAACATAAGTTGTACAATTTTCAGTAATGATGGTTGTGCATTTCTGCAAAATACTAACTCCCGTTCCGGTTCCATTGAGCGGTTGATTAATTCCGAGCGGATCGCCGGGAGCAATGTCAATTGCGCTCGATGAAGGCAGTCCGGTTGCCATTACCGCTACTTGCGAACTATCTGATTCGACCAGATATAAATCAAATCCGCGAGCATTTCGAGCATCGTTCGGTAAACTTTGGAGTCTCACGGTCGCCGGGGCAGCCGTTGCGGCGGAGGCATTATTTAATGAGATAACGTTTCCGCCGTTAAAATCGCTGTCGCGGTATGAAAATGATATTAAGTCGGTTCGGACAGTAGCGTCGGGATTTAGGATGTCAACAAAAAGGTCGTTACCGCCAACAATCGAAGTTAATATATCGCGTTGGTTGTCGGCAAAAGTCGGAATGCCGAGACGCGTGAAAATAAAACCGTCAGGCACGATGGCGCCGCTTTTGTTGTAACTCAAACCTGCATTGAGCGCGTCTCTGCCGATCAAATGCATCGCTGCCCGCGCATTTTTTAACACATCTGAGCGGCGGCTGGCGCGGTTCCTGTCAATCAACCCGACTTGCAAAAGCCCATAAATTGTTCCGATGATAATCATAAAAACAACCATCGCGACAATCATTTCAACAATTGAAAACCCGTTTTCTGTAATACTTTGCGACTTGGAATTTTTTTTCATTTGGTTTACTCCGTATAATTTGTGATGATGGTCGAAACTGTTTGTTCACGCTGGAGTTGGTTGATGTTGTAGCGAACGGTGACATCGATCCGGCGGCGCGAAATGGCGTGCGGCGGCGTCGGTCGCTCGGAATCCTGCAGATCGGTAATGACGATTCTTCGTTCGAATCCCTTGAGAACTTCGCTTGTATTATCAGGTCTTCCGGCAACCTGACAAATTCCGCCCGCCGGACACGCATCGTCTGCCGATCCTGCCACGCCGTCCCATCCCATTTCTTCTCGAATCGGACAAAAACCGGTCAGGAAGACACCTTGAGGCGTTCCGCTTGCATCGGGATTGCTGCCGATATTGCCAATCGAATTCCAACCGGAAATTGCACCCGTTTTCGCAATATCCCGAGCCGAAAAAACGGATTCAATGGTTGAAAGCGCGATTTGTTTTGAGATGACTTGTTTTTCAGTTTCATATGAACGCACCAGATTGGCCGTCAACGCCGCCGCCGATGCCAGAATTCCGACCATTAAAATGACCAGTGCGATCATTACGTCAATATATGAAAATCCGCGTTCGCCAGGTTTATGAATCATCATTGAATTTCTCCCGAAATAAAGGAATGTCTTTATTATGTTAAGGAATCGAATTTGAATTTGAACCGCCTGATTGACCACCGTAAATACTCGAACGGCGCGAATCTTTCCATTTATTTGCATCGGTCAAACTGCGGTTATATTCCCAAACTCTGACCGAACCGGTTGCCCCGATGACTGTTATGGCGCGGGCGATTTCCGATTCGTTGGCATTATCCTTTTTCGGTGACCAGATAAAGATCGTCAAACCTGAGCTGATCGCGCCTGAACCGATTGAATCAGTTCCTTCATTGACAACCGTGCCGTTTCGCAAAAATCTTAATGTGCAGACATTATGCGACAAACTCGGCGGATAAATGCTCGGTTTGAACTGAGCAATCGGAACCGGCATTATTTCTACAGGATTAGTGGAAATGTCGGGCGGACGCGAATTTAATTTAACGTCCGATTGCGGGAGCAGAACAGATGATCTGATGACCCGGTCATCGCTCGGCGTGTTTGGTTGATTTTCATCAATCAGGCGAATCATACTATCTGTCAAATCAATCTCGACCCTGATAGTTTCGCGTTGGGTTAACGAACGCTGACGAGCCTCCTGAAAAATATCAATCATTTTCAGAGTCTCTTCGTCGGGCCGAAAAAGTCTTTGGTGTCCTGAAAGAAAAAATAGCGAAATTCCAGTCAAAATTGTCATAACAGTTAAAACTATCAAAAGTTCAACTATTGAAAACCCACGCGACATAATTTTCCATCCTCACAATATAAAAAACTTGCATTCGAGTATGTTCAATCACAACGTTTAGCGAGGTTTGTGTGACTTTTCATTCATATTGACCGACCGCTGAATGATTTTATTTCAAACTGACATATAGTGAAAAGATAAACAATGTAAAACAATTTCCAAAAAAATTTTTATCAATTATGAAATAATGAAAAAAACCAGGTAATGCCTCAGTGAAAAATTTTAGCGACTGGAGCGCAAGCGTCCCCGCTTGCAAACGTCGCTGAAAAGCGGCGTAAAATGCTTTGATTCCTTAATATATTGAAAAAAAACAGACTTTTTGAGCGTATTACAAACGCTATGCAAGCGGGGACGCTTGGGCTCCAGTCATAACTTTTTACTGACGCATTACAAAATCAGGGCAAATTCACTTTCTTTTAATGTCAGTTTCGGCTAAAATTACGGCACTGAGTTTTAGAAAAATAAATTGTTTCAGCGGCTGTTTAGAAAATGTCCGAAGTAAATAATTCGACTAAGAAAAAAACTTCACTTGATTGGTTGATGCGCGGTGTCCTGACCAAAGTCGGCGACACTTTTGACCGTCTGACAGGTCGTCGCTGGAAACCTTCAAGTAGTTTGGCGACGAGTGAATTGATTGAAAAATTAAAGAAATTGCTTGATTTGGAAGCAAAAAATTTGGGTTCAAAAGGAAAGTTCGTTCCGCATAACATAAAATTAAAAATGCAGTGGGACAAGTTTTCAACCGATTCCGAATCGGCGATTCAAAAACTTGAAAACGAACTGCAAATCGCCGCGATTGACCATATCAACGACAATCGTTACCACACATACGCACCGATAAAACTTGAAGTGACACCGGATTATTTTACCGAGGGCGTGAAAATGCTGGTCAGTTTCGACAAGTTTGACAAAGAAAAGGGCGAAGTTTCAATCAATGTGACCGTTCCGCAAATAAAAGTCGGCGATTATTTGCCCGAATTACTTCCTGAAGTAAAAATCGAAGAGGACGTCGAAACTTTTATCGCAAGTTTTACTCTGAACGGAAAATCGAAACAACTTGAACTGACTTTCAAGGAAAAACAGCGGCGAAGCGTTGGTCGGACTGGTGTGAATGACTTAAGTATCGAAGATTCAAGCATTTCCAAGATGCACGCGGCACTTGTTTTGAATGCCGAAAAGCAATTGATGGTCGCCGATACAGGCTCGACCAACGGAACATTCATCAATGACAAGCGGATTGCCTATGGACGCGCTTTGCCGGTTGCATCGGGTGATCGAGTGAAATTCGGCAATATTGAGGTTACTTTTGAATATATTCCGCGCGAAGTTGAAATTGTCGAGCCTGAACAAATTGATGAAAATGATGCGCCAACCGAAACTTATTCAGTCGGTCAGCGAGATATTAATACGGTTGCATTTAATTCAAATGAGGGTGTTTCCATGAAAACCGAGATTGTGCCGCCAATAAAAGCTGCAGAAACTATTCCGCCGAAGGAAAACCTTCCGCCGAAGGAAAACCTTCCGCCGAAGGAAAATGTTCTGCCGAAGGAAAACCTTCCGCCGAAGGAAAACCTTCCGCCGAAGGAAAATGTTCTGCCGAAGGAAAACTTTCCGCCGAAAGAAAATGTTCTGCCGAAAGAAAATTTAGCTGAACCAAGATTTGTGGCAATAAAACCTGAAAAAGAGGTTAAGCCCGAAACACCAGATAATTCGACAAATACGCAAGACCGCATCAATTACGAATTTAATAACGAGGAATAATAAAACGGAATGATATTGCTGTTTCTTTTTCAACTCGACCAACTTCGTCCTGAAAATCTTTTCGGCGGACAGGTTTTGGAGCGCACGCCAGCCGGTTTGAGCATTATTTATCTGATTGGAATGGCAATTTTGCTGATTTTTTTAATTATGACCTTTTGGGGGAATTTCAGTCGCCCAAAATTCACATTTGAACAGAATCTGCCCAAAGAAGTTGTTAAAAAACTAACCTCGACATTGACCAACCGCAGTTTGCGAATCTGGCGAATAGTTTTTATTTTGCTTGCTTTTTCTGTTTACGGGTATCACGTTTACTGGACATATTACGCCGACGATTATAACGAACAATATCAGGCTTTAAGCTACAAAGATTTACGCAATCGGCGCACTTCGGCTTCGAGCCTTCGCGGTTGGATGCTCGATCGCACGGGAAAACTGAGTAACGCATTGGCATATTATAAGGTTGATAAAGACGGCTCAATTGACCGAACTTTTCCGCTCGAAAAGGAAATGGCGCATCTGCTCGGAACCGAGCGCGGAACGCCCGGACTCGAACGAACGCTCTATAAAAAAGAATCCGACCCGATGCCCGAAGCGTGGGAAATTCTGACAAAATACAAAAAGCCCGAACCCGAAAACAAAGATGTCCGCATCACGATTGACAAAGAATTACAAGCTTTTGCAGCCCAAAAACTGGAAGGCAAAAAAGGCGGGATCGTCGTTATCAATCCGCAGACGGGCGATGTTTTAGCAATGTATTCAAATCCCTCTTACAATTTAAAGGAAGCCGAATCGCTCGAAGGTTATCTTAGACTCGAATCTAACAAGAAAGACCAGCCGCTTTTGAATCGTGCCACCCGCGAATTTTACATTCCCGGTTCGACATTCAAAACTTTTACAATGATTTCTTCGTTTCGTGCCGGCAAGCAAGATACGATATTGCCAGGTAAACCGGGACCCGAATGTTACACGTCATCCAAAGGTGCGAAACCCATTTGTGATGCCGGAGGCAGTTGCCACGCTTGCGGAGATATTCAAATAAAGGAGGCTTTCAAAGTTTCGAGTAATCAATATTTTGCCCAACTTGCCAACGAGCTTGGGCGGGAAAGAATGGGTGAAACCGCCCAAATGTTGGGAATTGCTGCCGTTGAGACTCCAAAAGAAGCCCTTTCGCAGGGATTTTTCCCCGACATTTGGAACACCAGCAACAAACGGATTGCTAATTCTATTTCACCGGCGCGGTCAACCATTGTAACAGGGAAACAACTGACTCTTTACGATTTTGGAGTCGAAGGAATGGGTCAGGGATTAGCCGGACAGATGACACCTTTGCAAATGGCTTTGATTGCCTCGGCGGCTGCAAACCTGGAAGGGAAATTAATGAAGCCGAAAATCGAAGCTGATATACCTTTGCAGATGTATTCACAAGTTCTGACACGCGAACAAGCTGCCGTCATTCGGGATATTATGTCAACCGTAACCGAAGAGGCAGGAGGCACCGGCGGTATCGTGAGAAAAAAATTGGATGGAACCGGGATCGAAACCGGTGGAAAAACCGGCACTGCGGACAAAGACGGCGTGCAGGTCTATAACAATGATGGCACTAAAAAAACCGAAAAGAAGAAAAAGAAAAATGAAAACGGGGAATTGGTCGAATATGACGAGCCGGTAAAATATACACGTTGGGACGGTTGGTTTCTATGTATCGCGCCGCTTGAAAATCCGCAAGTAGCGATTGCTGTTGTGATTGAAGATATTGGCGGTTCCGCCTATGGCGGTACAACTGCCGCGCCGATAGCCGCCGAAATGATTTTGAAAGCTCGCGAACTCGGGCTTTTAGGCGAACAGTATAAACCGAAAACGCAAACGCCGACTAAAAAGAAAGGTAAATAATGAAAAGCAGAGCATCGTCACATTTTTTGATTCTGATATTGATCGTCATTATGACCGCAATCTCGCATTACGCCATCTCTTACGGTGCTTTGATTCGCGGTTATGAGACGAGTTTTATAACGGCTTCGAGAAATATCGGACTGCTGACGATTCTGGCAATTTTACCGATTATTCTGGCGCGGGTTTTGAAATTTCAGGGAAATTGGACGCTTTATACCGCATCGGTGTTGCTTTTTTCGATTGGCTTGACTGTTCAATACCGGCTCTTTAGCGATCCCGAATATGTTATCAAAGATAAAAAATCGGAAATGCGGCAAGCGAAAATCAAAACCGCGCAATTGCACTACATTCAGGAAAATTATTCGCCTGAGAAGAAGCAAATAATGGGTTTGCCGCCGACGCCGCCCGAACCTGTTGATCTATCAAAAGAAAAACCTCGTCCGATTAACGATACCTGGTTTGGGGTGCTTTTTTCGGGAAGGACACTGATTCCGTTTTTCAGCATTCTCTTTATGATCGGCGTGATAATTTTAATGCAGCGCGACGATGTTCTCAGTTTATTGCAAAACAACGGATTTTTGATTGTTCTATTGACACTGGTGCCGCTTTTAGGGGCGGCGATCACTTCACGCGCCGGAAAATTTTTTGGTAATATGACACCTTGGGAACCGGCAAAAATTCCATTCCTGATCGGATTTGCCGCAATTTTGGCGATTTTGTATAAAAATCTGGCGCGGACATATTGGGGAATTCCGCGAGCTAAAGATGTCGTGCCGTTGGTTGTCATGGCGATGATGCCGTTTGTGCCGTTCTTTGTTCTGAAAGATTTCGGGCAAATGATGGTTTTCAGCGCAGTTTATGCGACACTTTTTATCATTGCCGTCCGCCGGTTTTCACAGCGGTTTGTATTGGTTGGTAGTGTTCTTTTGATGGTCAGTATTTTGGTAGTTGGCGCATTGCCCGAGAAAACACAGGAAACAATTCCTTTTTTGCCGACGCTTGCGAAACCTGTCAAAACAATTTTGCCGAACAGAATCCAACAACGGTTTCATTTGTGGCTCGACGGTTTTAATCCACCGACACCGGAAACCGATTGGTGGAAGAGCGATTACGATAATTATTACAAAGATCTGGTGAAAAAAGAACCGAATCTGCCGCAACTATTGGCTGAAGATCCGAATTTACAAAAATCAATCAATATTGATGCGTGGTTTGATATTCTCGCGTTTCAGCCTGCCCAGGCGACATTCGGTTTGGCTTCGGGCGGAACCACCGGACGCGGTTTGGGATTGGGCTTTGTCGAACTCATACCGGTTTCCGATTCGGATTACATTTATTCGGCTTTGGCGGAAGAACTTGGACTTTTCGGCGGTTTATTGGTAATCTTTGCGCTGATTGTCTTTGTTTGCGCTGGTATCCGAACGGCAATGGATTCCCGGGATATGTTCAGCAAACTTTGTTCGGTCGGTCTGACAGCGTTTATCGGTTTTCAGGCGTTGGTCAATATCGGCGGAATTACACGCGCCCTTCCGATGACGGGCATTACACTTCCATTTGTTAGTCACGGCGGATTTTCGTTGATCACGAGTTTTGTGATGCTCGGAATGCTGTTGGCGTTTTCGCATCGAAACGCAATTGATATTCAAACTGACCAAACAGCGGAAGTTTTAAATAAATAAGATTTACCTGATTCCTTTCGCGGAGAAAAAAATGACGGAAAATAATTTTAAAATAAATTCGGCGGCGATTTCCGACCGCGGTTTGAGCAAAAAACGACCACAAAATGAAGATTCATTTTTAGAAATGCGAAATCTTGGGATTTTTGCGGTTGCTGATGGCGTCGGCGGCGCACAAGCAGGTGATGTCGCTTCACAGATGGCGATGGAAATTTTGGGTGAAGCCTTTGTCAATCTACAGCTCAACGGAGATGCCGAAGAGATGATGAAAATTGCGATCGAACGCGCAAATTCGGCAATTTATCAGATGTCGAGTGATTTGCCGCAACTGGCGACGATGGCTACGACGATTGTTGCTCTTCAACTTTCGGGAAACATCGCGACGATCGGACACGTTGGCGATTCGCGTCTATATCGCCTTGACGCAAAGGGAAGTCTGTACCGCGAAACACAAGATCATTCGGTCGTCGAAGAAGAAGTTCGCGCCGGAAGAATGACCGCCACACAAGCCGCCAATCATCCTTCGCGTAACGTGATCTCACGTGCCCTCGGTGCCGAAAGCGGAGTCGAAGTTGATATGAAAACGATTATGTTTGATCTGAACACCACATTTTTGCTCTGTTCGGACGGCATCACACGGCATATTAATGATTTTGAAATCCGGGAACTCTTACTTTCGAGAGCAAATCCGACGGACATTTGCAATAAAATGAAGGAGATTTGCTACTCACGCGGCGCAGAGGACAATCTGACGGCAGTTATCGTCAATGTTACCGGCGTGGTCGAAGGTGAGTATGTTAAACCCGAGGCTGCGGCACCAATCATTGATGAAGAAGCCACCGTTGCAACAGCGCGACCGGAAACTATTCCACAAACATTTACGCCAATACCAGATGACTACGAAGATATTCCGACACGCGGGCTTGAAATGCCTGCTTCGATGCAAACTCCGGAAGCAAACAATTTTACTGTGCCGGCAGAAATTCCGAGTTATTCTAACGATGATGACGAGGCTTATTTGATGGACGAGCCAAGTCAGGAGGCTTCGCAAACCGCTCCGCAAACACAAGAATCTGTAAATATTGCAGACTATTCGGTTAGCGCCGTCAGTGAAGTTCCGGCAGTCAGCCAGCAAGTAACGGTAACGCCGAAAAAAGAACTTAATGAAGTAAAAGCAAAAAGCGGCGGCGGATTTTTCGTTAAACTTTTGTCTTCGTTGTTGTTGCTTTTTATCGGCGCGATCTTGGGTGTTGCGGGATATTACGCTTGGCAACAATATTTTGTAACTCTGCCCGAAAAACCAAATTTAGTTCAAGAAACAAATAACGTCACCAAAAATTCCTCCGATAAACTTAATCGAGTTGTTGACACAAATGCACGTGAAGTTATTAAGCAATTTGAAAATGAAAAATCATTGCCACAAGACGCAATAGATTTTTATCTCTTGGGTAGAGCCTACCTTTTAACTAACAATTATAAAGGAGCGGTTGATGCTTTTATTAAAGCGAGAAATGGTCTAAAGGACATTACAGATACAGAGATTAAGACTGTTTTGGCTACGAATATTTCTCAAGGTATGGTGATTGCTTCTGATGAAAAAGTGAGTGAAAAGTTTGTCAAGGAATTAAAAGAGGCAAATACCACGGCAACAAATAACCAAACAAATAATAATTCACAGGTGAATTCGAGTATCAAACCACCAACTGGTGCAAGTGGCGAAAATATTTCCTCCTCAAACAGCACTAATTCCGATGCAATAAATAAGTGATGGTTTTTATAGGGAGTTCGATCAAAAATGAAATACTGTCCAGAATGTCGGTCAAGTTATACAGATAAATCACCTTCATATTGTCTGCAAGATGGTGTCATACTTTTGGATTTTAAAAATGCCAACTCTCAAGAAAAAACGGCTATCTTAATTTAGATGTATCAGCAATAGAAATTGCTGAATGTCTGGAATTTGAAATAGGTGAAGATGTACTCGACAAACCTGCCTAGCGTAATTGTACGCACTCTTGAACACAATCAACCCTGTATTGTGTTCTTTTTTGTTTCATAGATGCAACATTGAAACTACAAAAGTAATTTGATACTATCATCCTACTATGGCTGAAATTACTGAATTTTTAAATAAAATAATTTGTGGTGATACGCTCAATATTATGCGACACATGCCAGAAAACAGCATTGATTTAATTGTCACATCCCCGCCCTACAATCTTAAAAACTCAACTGGAAACGGTATGAGAGCCGGAACAAAAACTGGACGTTGGGCAAATAATCCACTTCAAAATGGTTACGCTCATCACAACGACGAAATGCCACACGAAGAATATGTTGCTTGGCAAAGTAACGTCTTAACTGAGTGTATGAGATTACTCAAAGATACCGGAGCGGTGTTCTATAACCATAAATGGCGTGTTCAAGGAGGTTTGATTCAAGACCGAGCCGACATTGTGGAAGGATTTCCAGTTCGTCAGATAATTATCTGGAAACGAGCTGGAGGATTTAATTTTAACCCTGGGTATTTTGTCCCAACATATGAAGTTATTTATTTAATTGCTAAAAAGAAATTCAAACTGGCAAAAGGTAAAAACGGTTATGGTGACATTTGGGAGTTTACACAGGAAATGAAAAACAAACACCCAGCCCCATTTCCTATTGCGCTTCCTACCAGATGTATTGAATCCACAGACTCCGAAGTTATCCTAGTGGTGCTTGGCGGAAATTTCCCAACAGGGAAAAATCAATTCGACTGTCTCCGAAACACCATTTGTAGTGAGCTTTGACTGTGGTGTTATTTCAGC
>JANPDZ010000755.1:0-3852 GCA_031431735.1 Acidobacteriota bacterium
AACCCTTTTCTTATGACTCACGACTCACGACTCACGACTCACGACTAATTTATGGAACATTTACGAAAACTAATCAGAGAAGTGCCTGATTTTCCGAAAGTAGGCATCAATTTTTACGACATTACGACGCTTTTGAAAGACACAGACGGTTTGCGCCAAACGATTGACGCGCTCGCCGACCAATTCAAAGGCGAACAGATAGACACGGTGATCGGTGTTGAATCGCGCGGATTTATTTTCGCCGCGCCGCTTGCTTATCATCTCAACGCGGGATTTGTCCCGGTTCGCAAACCGAAGAAACTGCCCGCCGAAAAGGTTTCAGTGTCGTATGATTTGGAATACGGGCAAGACACGCTCGAAATGCACAAAGACGCGGTCGGCGAGGGACATCGCGTTTTGATCGTTGACGATCTGCTGGCGACCGGCGGAACTGCCAAAGCGGTCGTTGATCTGGTCGAAGGCTTGGGCGGAATAATCGTCGGGCTCTCGTTTGTCATCGAACTCGATTTTTTGAAAGGGCGCGACAAATTCAAAGGCTACGAAGTGAAATCATTGATAAATTATGATTCTTAAAGTTTGTAGGCTTTAGTTTTTGGTCTTGAATGGGAATTACTTTTTTTCGACCCCCTTGAAATATCAAAAAAAACGCAAAATTGTCCGGATAATATGAAGAAAAACCTCTGAAATAATTGATAATTGAAAATGAATAATTGATAAATCGCGCCCCGGCGAAGCGCATTTATCAATTATTCATTTTCAATTATCAATTATTTCAATGGTTTTTTCTTTATTTGTTCGGATTACAGTCAGAAAAAAAAGTAATCCCCATTCAAGTTTTTGGTCTTTGGTTTTTGGTCTTACAATGCAGTGTCGCTGAAAGATTTTCAGCGGCTTTCAGCTAAAGACCAAAAACCAAAGACCAAAGACTGTTTCGGACGAAACTTGACAATCCGCAATCCGCAATCCACAATCCCAAATGGAAAGCCGCTCCCGTAGCTCAGATGGATAGAGCGTTCGCCTCCTAAGTGAAAGGCCGCGCGTTCGAATCGCGCCGGGAGCATTAATTTTTTGGTGTTTTTGAAATATTTTATTAATTTTTTGGAAACGAAAAGCGAATAAACCTTTCTATAAACAACGGAAGAAAAAAGGTGGTCAAGTGCAGTAGTAAGCAAATTGGCTTCGAAAGTAGTTATCAGTGTCTTCTGTTTGCAATCTTCTTGTTAAAGTCTGAAGCCGTGTTGAGCGAGAACACGGCTTCTTTTTTTGGTGAAAAAGTGAAAAAGTGAAAAGGTGAAAAAGTTTTTCGATAGATCAACCAACTTTTTCACCTTTTCACTTTTTCACTTTTTCACTTTTTCGCTTTTTGTGGCAATTTATCTGTGTATGATAAAAGTCCTTTCTGCCGAAGAGATGCGCGAAGTTGACCGCCTGACGACGGAAAAATACGGCATTCCGTCAATTCTTTTGATGGAAAACGCCGCGCACGCCGCCGCCCGCATCATCGCTGAAAAACTCGGCGGTTTGGTCGCGGGAAAATCATTTTTAATTTTATGCGGCAAAGGCAACAACGGCGGCGACGGCGCAGCTCTGGCGCGGATTTTATGGACAATAGGTAAAAAGGTTGTCGTTGTTTTATTTGGCAAAGTAGAAGATACAAAAGGCGATGCGCGAACAAATTTCCAAATTCTCCAAAAAATAGATTCAGAAAAATTACACGGTTTCCTTGATTTCATCGAACTTGCGGAAATAGATTTTGAAACGAGTTTCCACACAATTTTTTATAATCGAGGATTTTCAGGCGGACCTTACGGAGTTGTGGTTGATGCGTTGTTTGGAACTGGATTGACCAGACCGCTTGATGAAAAGTTTAGCTATGTGACAAAAATTCTCAACAACAAACAAAAATGGAAACAAAGTAAAAATGAATATTTGCTTGTCTCATTAGATGTTCCTTCCGGATTAAATGCTGATTCTGCCGAAGCGATTGGCGAAAATGTTCACGCTGACCTAACCGTAACTTTTACTGCTCCTAAAATTGCCAATGTAATGTCGCCTGCTTCAAACTTTAACGGTGAACTTTTCATTGCGGATATTGGCTCACGGACTTTGCTGAGAAATGTTGAACCGAAGACCTATGTTACTGATTCTCAAAAAATTTGCGGATTTCTCTGCGAAACACAAGTCCGAACTGATTCATACAAAAAAACACGTGGAACAGCTTTGATTCTGGCGGGTTCGGAAGACTTTTCAGGAGCGGCTGTTTTGGCAGCAAATGCTTGTTTTTCGGCTGGTGCCGGAATGGTTTCGGTTGGTGTGCCGCAAACAGTTAAAGATATTGTCGCCTCAAAAGTCGCCGACGAAATTATCGTTAAAACACTTGAATATACAAATGTTTCCAACGAAAAAGTTGATGTAATCGCCCTCGGTTGCGGTTTGGCAAGCGATGAAACAACGCGAAAATTTGTCCGCGAAATAGTCGAAAACCGTCAAACTCCGATAGTTTTGGATGCCGAAGCCTTAAATGCGCTTGCTCCGTTTGATTTGCAAGGTTCGAACGAGTTTCCCCTGATCTTAACTCCTCATATCGGATAATTTAAAAGACTTCTGGGTAATGAAGAAATCAAAGACAGAATCAAAACGGCACGTGAATTTGCTGAAAAACACAGCGTAATTTTAGTTTTGAAAGGCGAGCGAAGTTTGATCGTTAAACCGGACGGATACGTTGTTATCAATCCCACGGGCAACGCCGGAATTTCCCGCGCCGGAGCCGGCGACACTTTAACGGGAATTATTACAAGTTTTCTTGCCCAAACTTTTGCCATCAGAAAATCAGAGGCAGAAGACGAGGAAACCAATTTAGACAAAGCCTTTTGGGGCGTTGTGTCCGCGCTTTATATTGCAGGTTTAGCGGGCGACATCGCGGCGGAAAGAATTGGTCAAAGATTGATGACAGCAAGCGACATTCGTCATTATATCAGGGAAGCAATAATTAAAATTGACGACCGGGAAAATATTTCGCTTGGTATAAATCAATAAAAAAATGAGTAACTCAAAAGACCTTTTACGAAAATGGATAAATGCGTTCATTGCGAAAGATTTGGAAGCGGTGATGGATTGTTATGCGGAAGATGCGGTCAATTTTCAGGTCGCGGCGGGCGCACCGGCAGTCGGGCAGACGCAGATTCGCAAGGATATGGTGGAATTTTTCCGAGGCTTTCCCGATGCGTATTCGATCGTCGAAAACATCATAGCCGACGAGGATTGGGCGGCCTGGGAATGGAACAGCGGCGGAACTTTCAAAGGCGAATTTTACGGCAACGCACCGACCGGCAAATCGTTTGAGCTGCGCGGTTGCGGTTTTTTCCAGTTCCGGGAGGGCAAAATCATCTATCAGCGCGGTTATTGGGACAAACTGACGTGGTTTTCGCAAGTCGGCTTAAAGATCGAATAAAATTTTGTCACGATTTGGAACAGATGAAAGTTCATAGTTGATGGGATAAATCGGGCGAAAATCTATCACTTATCACCTATCACCTATCACTTATTTCGAAGGTTTCTACAAAAAAAACGATATTCAAAGATGCAAACGGATTTCTCAAAAACACAGGATTTTTTGTGCGCTACGCCGCAAGATACATTCGATCTCGGCGAAACTTTGGGCGAAACTCTCGCCGGCGGCGAAATGATCCTGCTCGCGGGCGGGCTTGGCGCAGGTAAAACGCTTTTCACGAAAGGCATTTTATACGCACTCGGGTTTGACGTAACGGAAGTGACAAGTCCGAGTTTTACGCTCGTTAATCTTTACCGAACCGCAAAGTTTGACGTTTATCACATTGATCTGTGGCGCATTGA
>JANPDZ010000756.1:0-7787 GCA_031431735.1 Acidobacteriota bacterium
GCTTTACGCTTTGGGCGATTTTCAGTCGCGCAAAAAGGTTTTGGCTGACCGCGAACTCGCGCTCGACCGTCTGCGCGGCGCATTCAAACGTGCCACGGAAAAATTCGGAATCGCCGAACTTTCCGACGAACGAATTGCCGAAACGCTCGAAACTTTGGGCGCAAAAGTCGTCAAAGTTCAGAGTTTTGTTGCCAAACATCCGTTTCGCGTGACGGTTTCAAATAATTTAGCTGAAAGAGCAGAAGATTTTTATAAACAAACTCTCGAAAATGATTGAAGCAAAAAACGAAAAAGTCGAGTTATGGCAATACGTCGAAAAATACCGCCCGCAGATCGAAAGTTCGTTGCGCGAACATCTTCCGCTCGCGCCGCCGCAAGTCGAGACGCAGTTTAATGAAGCAGTCGAATATGCGCTCTTTTCGGGCGGAAAAAGATTAAGACCGGTTTTGACTTTGCTCGGCGCGGAACTTTTTGGTGGAAAACCTGAAGTAATTATGCCGGCGGCGATTGCGGGCGAATTTATTCACACTTCATCGCTGATCTTTGATGATTTGCCGTGTATGGACAATGCTTCGGAACGGCGCGGAAAAACTTCTCTGCACGAAAAATTCGGCGAAGGTTTGGCGATTCTCGTCGCGCTTGGGTTTCTCAATGCCTCGTACGGTTTGGTTTTCGTCAATCACGCGAATTTGCCCGAACGCGCGATGCTGGCACACGCCGAACTCGTCGAATGTATCGGCGCGGCGGGCATGCTCGGCGGACAATCGGTTGATCTCGCGCTCGCTAAAGGCGCGAGTAATGCGTCAAACTATGATTTTGAATCGGTCAGAAACCTGAAAACTTCCGCGCTGATGCGGCTTAGTTTACGCGTCGGCGCGATTCTTGCGGGTGCGAGCCATCTCGATCTGGTGACGCTTTCGCGCTTTGCCGAATTGCTCGGCGATGCTTATCAATTGAGTGACGATTTGATTGATCTCGAAGAAGATGGCGAGATTTTCGGCGATGAACAAAAAACCTTTGCAATTACGCAAGGAAAACAAACGGCAAATCTGCAACTGCAAAAAATCGTCGAAGAAGCTAAACGCATTTTGATCGAAAATTTTCCAACCTCCGAAGCGCGAAGTTGTTTGATTCAATTGACGGATTATTTAGCTGAAAGAAAGAGTTAGAGGCAAAAGTTATAAGGACAAAAAACAAGATGACAACGGCAACAGCAACCAATTATTACGAAATAGTTTCCGGGTTTCCGGCGGGAAGCGAACTCATTTTGCACGAACAAACTTGGGAAGATTACGAAAATATTCTCGAAGAAGTTGGCGAAGCAAGCGGTTTGCGAGTCAGCTATGACGGAAAAATTGTAAAAATTATGACTTTATCTGCGACGCACGAAAAATATGTCAGATTCTTTGAAATGTTGATAACAATCCTGAGTTTAAGACTTAGAAAGAAAATTTTGCATTTCGGTTCGGCAACAATGAAAGCCTCGCGCAAACAACGCGGTTCTGAGCCGGATTGCTGTTTCTATATTCAAAACGCCGAAGTCGTCGCCCGAAAAGCCGCGATTGATTTTAGCCGGGATGTTCCGCCCGATGTCGTTGTCGAAGTTGATATTCATCACGATTCGCTTGACAAGTTTTCGATTTATTCCGCGCTTCGTGTTCCCGAATTTTGGCTTTACGACGGTAAAAAATTAAAAATTTATCAGCTCAAAAATGACGATTATTTCGAGGTTAAACAGAGTCTTGCCTTGCCGATTTTGACAGCGGAAGTTCTCAGCGATTTTCTTAGCCGGTTGGAAACATCCGACCAATTTGAGGTCTTGGTTGAGTTTGAAAATTGGTTGGAAAGCCAAAAATGATTGATGAAAACGACATTGGAAAAGCCTACGAATATTGCGAAAGCGTTACCAAACTTCATGCCAAAAGTTTTTATTTTGCGGCGAAATTCTTGCCGACCGCGAAAAGACGTGCCGTTTATCCGATCTATGCTTTTTGCCGTCACGTTGACGATGAAATTGACGAAATCGGCGAAGGCAATGAAGCGCAGGCGATTTTAGCGGTTAAGCGTTGGCGCGAGAATCTTGATACCGTTTATCAAGAAGAAGAGAAGAGGAGAAAAGGGGAAGAGGAGAAAAAAGCAAACATATCATCATCTCCTCTTCTCCCTTTCTCCTCTTCTAACAATGTTTTTGTGGCTTGGCAAGATTTGCTGAAAACTTACAATATTCCCCAAGATCTTCCATTAGAATTGATTCAAGGCGTTTTGATGGACACGCGTATTAAACGCTACGAAACATTCGACGAACTCTATGTTTATTGTTACCGCGTCGCTTCGACAGTCGGTTTGATGTCGTCGGAGATTTTGGGTTATTCGGATCGGGTCGCGCTTGAAAAGGCGGAAGCGATGGGCATTGGAATGCAGCTCACGAATATTTTGCGCGATGTCAAAGAAGATGCGCGGATGAATCGGATCTATATTCCGCAGGAAGATTTGCGTAAGTTCAATATTTCGGAAGAACAGATTTTTGCGAATGAATTTGACGCGAATTTTGCAGAAATGATGAAGTTTCAGGTCGAAAGAGCACGCAAATATTACGCAGAAGGCGAAAAAGGAATCGCGTTTTTGGAAAAAGATTCGCGGTTCACGGTTTTACTGGCATCGCGGATTTACGCGAAAATCCTCGACGAAATTGAAAAACAAAATTACGACGTTTTTGCCAAACGCGCTCATACCACCAATAGCCAAAAGATTTTATCAATTCCGAAAATTTGGCTAAAAGCAAAAAAAATCAAATAATCGAGGGAATAAAACTCAGACCGATTCGACATAACTGAATTGATAATAATTTTTATTCTCAAACAGGAGATTTTTATGACAAAAAAGATATTTTCACTTAGAATTTGTGTGTTTGCTCTCGTCTGAAGTGCGTTTTCGCAAAACAAGATGATGGCAAAAAAAGATTCGATGAAGATGGAAAAGTGGATAAAAAAATGGCTGATAAAATGTACAAGATGAAGAAACCCAATTAATTCTTGAGTTTTACATCTGGAATCAAAAAGCGGAGCAGTCCGCTTTTTTGTTTGTGTGGTAATCTATCAAAAAATATGGGAGTTTTGCCAATGAAAAAAATAGTTACATTTTTGTTAGTTTCGAGCTTATTGATGATGTCGGTTCCGGTTTTCGCTCAAAAGGGAAGTTTTGAAGGAATAAAACAACTTCAATCGCCGCAGAATCCGCGACTTGGGTTTATCATTCACGGCGGCGCGGGCGTTATAAAAAAAGGTTCGCTGACACCCGAAAAGGAAGCCGAATATCGTAAAAAACTCGAAGAAGCCTTGCTGGCTGGGTACAAAGCTCTGCAAGACGGCAAAACTTCTCTCGATGCGGTCGAGATCGCGATCAGAATTCTGGAAGATTCACCGCTTTTCAACGCCGGCAAAGGCGCGGTTTTTACGGCTGACGGTAAAAACGAACTCGACGCTTCGATAATGGACGGCAAAACGCTCGCGGCAGGTGCGGTTGCCGGACTTCGACACATTAAAAATCCGATTTCATTGGCGCGGCTCGTGATGGAAAAATCGCCGCACGTCATGATGGTCGGCGACGGCGCAGAAAAATTTGCCAAGGAAATGAATATCGAATTCGTACCCGAAAAATATTTCTGGACAAAAGAGCGTTGGGATTCGCTTCAGAAAATTATTAAGGAAGAGAAAGAGAAGGAAAAGAAAGTCCAAAGTCCAAAGTCCAAAGTCCAAAGTCAGAATGAACCGCTGACGCGCGAAGATTATTATGCTTCGATGACCGAATCACAAAAACTCGCCGAAAACAAATTTGGGACGGTCGGCGCGGCGGCGTTAGATAAGGACGGCAATCTCGCGTCGGGAACTTCGACCGGCGGAATGACCTACAAGAAATACGGTCGCGTTGGCGATGCTCCGATCATCGGCGCGGGAACATATGCGAATAACAACACTTGTGCCATTTCGGCAACCGGTTGGGGCGAATATTTTATCCGTTTGGGCGTGGCGCGTGATATTTCGGCGATGATGGAATACCGCGCCTTGCCCGTTCAGCAAGCGGTTGACGCGGAAATCAAAAAAGTCGGTGCTCTCGGCGGCGACGGCGGCGTGATCGCGATTGATAAATTCGGCAATATGGGCATTTCGTTCAATTCCGATGGAATGTATCGCGCCTATATCAATTCCGAAGGCAAGCCTGTCGTTCAGATTTACAGCGAATGATTCGGTGAAGTCCGAAAAGTAATGCGTCAGTCATAAGTTTTGGCGACTGGAGCGCGAGCATCCTTGCTTGCCTGAGCGCAGGGCGCGAAAATGGCGTTTGTAAGAGAAGTGTCGTCGAATTTAACAAGGCTTTTTCGCATTGAAGCAACGCTCATGGCAAGCAGGGATGCCTTGCGCTCCAGTCTTGAAGTTTTCGTTTAGAGTGAAAATAATTTATCGCTGAGGCAGTACCTCCGGAAACAGTATTTTGCTTGACAGAATCGTAAAAAATGTAAATACTATATGGCGTTCTATTGCCCCGAAATAATGGACAAGCAGGTCGAATTTACTTAACTTTGTATCCGGATAATTAATTCCATAATTCATTTGGTTTGATAATTTTAGTTTTATCAAGGTTTTTCCCAATTACATAAAAAAAGGAGCAAAATAAGTGAAATATTTTTTGAGTTTAATTGCCGTTGGTTTGATTGCAATCCTCGGTTTTTCATTCCTTCCGAAATCGGCAGGAGCAAGTAAAGTCCAGTTCGGAAGCGGAGATCTGAAGGACGAAAGCGAAATAGCCAAACAGATCAGTATCGGTGTTTTGAAAGGACGAATGCTCGAACGCGGCATTGCCAATACCGAAGATTTTTCAGTCAGAAAGATTAGAATTGACGAAACGGGTATGGCGCACACGCGATTTCGCCAGACAGTCAGTGAAATTCCTGTCTGGGGCGGCGAAGCGATTGTTCATTTGAATAAGGATGGTTCTGTTTTTGCCTTGACTGATAGCCTTGTTGACGGTCTTGCTGTCAATAAAACCACCGAGCTTTCAAAAGTTGATGCAGTCAATATCGCCAAAAATGAATACGGTGACAGCCGAAATTTAACGGCAATTACAAATGTTGATCTATGGATTTATCGCGGCGAAACCCGCGACCATCTGGCGTATCGGGTGCAAATGGAACGCTTTGACGAATCAAAAAATACCGGAATGCCCGTCTATTTTATTGACGCGCAAAGCGGCGAAGTCGTTTTCAAATACGATGATTTTCAAACCGCTTCGGGCTTATCACAATATAGCGGAACGGTGACGTTTGACACAAGCGTAAAAACCGGCACTTATTATCTGGAAGACCTGACGCGCAAAATCGGCACGTTTAACTATAACAACGGCAGCTCGACCAAAGCCAGATTTACCGATTCCGACAACAATTGGAACAACGGCGGCGCACAAACGGCTGGAGTTGACGCGCATTGGGGCGCGACGCAAGTTTATAACTATTATCAAACGACCTTCGGCAGGAATGCGATTGACGGAAACGGCGGACCGCTCGTTCAGGCATCATTCGTCAACAAACGTACCAAACTTATCACTTCAGGTGTTCATTACGGTTTCAATTACGTCAACGCCGGTTGGACGGGAAACCAGATGATTTACGGCGACGGCAACGGCACGCTTTCGAGCGCGCTGACGACGCTCGACATCTGCGGACACGAATTTACACACGGCGTTACGCAATATGAAGCCAATTTGGTTTATTCGGGGCAATCGGGGGCGTTGAATGAAGCGACTTCGGACATTTTCGGCGCGATGATCGAACGCTACGCGAAAGGTCTCAGCGCAAACACTTGGAAAATCGGCGAAGAATGTTGGACACCGGCGACTTCAGGTGACGCGCTTCGCTATATGGACAATCCGCACCTTGCCAGCAATAGCGGTTACACGGCTGATGATGATCCTGACCACTACACCGAAAGATACACGGGAACAGGCGATAACGGCGGCGTTCATATTAATTCCGGCATTCCCAATAACGCTTTTTATTTAATGGCGATGGGCGGAACTCATCATATCGGCGGCACAATGTCGGCAAGCATCGGACCTGATAAAGCAGCCGCAATTTGGTATAGAGCCCTACGCGATTTTATGACGACAAGCACGAATTTTGCAGGCGCGCGAACGGCGACCATCAGTGCCGCCAACGCTCTCTATCCGGGCGGACCGGAAGCCGCAATCGTGGCAGAGGCTTGGACTAAAGTAGGTGTTTAATAAAATCAGGCTAGGTTAAAAAGAAAAAGGGGTGGCAATTATTATAATTGCCGCCACTTTTTTTGCTAAAAATTCGTTTCAATCTAAATACAATCGTTTCCGGCTTTCGAGTTTTCGTTCATTTCATATCGGTCGCGGTCTCGCTTTTCCATCTTTTCAACAAAATCGAGCGGTTCGTTATCTTCAAAATCAATCCCCATCGCGTGGGCGTTTTCTTCAACGTCCGATTGGTCAGGCGTTGGATTATGTCCGCCAAACGATTCCGAGCCGCTCGAATTGACCTCTTCCCAGCTAGCATCAATATCACCGCCCGAATCTGCCGGACTTGACGAGTGATGTTCCAACAGTCGTTCGGCGAGTCCGTTCGGAGCTTGCGGAGCGTGTGCGATTTCTTCGTCCATAAACTCCTTGATCTCTTCGTCAGCCGGTTCTTCCTGTTCGTAAAATTCCAAATCTTTCCCTGAAATCATATCTTTTCCCTATTACTAGTTCTTGTTCTTAAGAAAAGAATAACATATCGGCGGTTTAAAGAATAGAGAGTGGAGAGTGGAGAGTTAAAAACCAAGACACCAAACAGGCTTTACATATAAAAACAAAAAACAAATTACAAGTGGAGAGTGGAGAGTTAAAAACCAAGACACCAATCTCTCTACTCTCCACTCTCTACTCTCCACTCAAATAAAGACGACTGTTTGCGACGAAGGAATGTCGAATCGGCGGCGGCAGCGCATATTTTTGCACATCAGCATATCGTCAATCCGCACCATATAATCGCGAGATTTTTGATACTGCGACTGATCTTGTTGATTTAAATGACGCGGCACATTTTTCTTTTTTGTTCGCGTCATCCAACGCACATCATAGTCGTTGCGTTCGCGGCATTGAGGACACGAGAAACTCGCTTTTTTTACTTCGGTTTTTTCGTCAAAAATATCTTTTTCTTGCATAAATATTAAATGAAAATTGATTTATTCGGCTATTTTTCTGAGAAATTGAAACGAGAAAATTCCCGTGTTATGCCCGTCGGAAAAGTGGAAATTGAGCGCGTAACGTCCGACGACCGAAACAGAAGAAATAAATGTATCATCGGAAACGCTTTCGGCGCGGAGAATTCTTTCGCCCGTCCATTCGTTGACGCACGAGGCGCAGGGACAATTTCGCCGCAATTGCGGCGCGTTATAACTCGTTTCCGCGTCGTCCGACCATTTTATCGAGAGTTCGCGGTCACTTTCTTCAATTATTTGCGTTGGTTCGATCATAATTATTTGAGTGGCGAGTGGAGAGTAGAGAATTAAAAACCAAGACTCCAAACTCTCTACTCTCTACTCTCCACTCTCTACTTTTTGAATGTCTTCCGCCGTGATGTCGTAATGAGAAGCGTGATAAACCGCTCTGCCGTTCTTTAACACGATTGCCTGCGGCGATTCGTGGCGATTACCTGTTTTTTGCGCAATTTCGCTTGAAATCTCACGCGAGTTTTGGACAATAACGAGATTTACATCCGATTCAATATC
>JANPDZ010000757.1:0-6202 GCA_031431735.1 Acidobacteriota bacterium
GTGCTTGGTGGAAATAACCTCGCACTTTTGATTATCAAAAGACGAACTGTAAATGTCCATAATTAAATGGCTTTGCTATCATTCGATTGAAATATCACACAAATTCTCTCTGTTGGGAAATTTCCACCCAGCACCACTAGAGGAATTGGTATATATCCTTTTGCTTTTATGTTTATAAGCCTCTGTACCACCGCTTCAATCGTCCACTCCATTCAGTATCCTCCACCAAGATTGTAAAGTGGATACTATAAACGACTTTAACAGCTTTTTTAAAGTGCCTTACAAATGTCTTAAAATAAGGAGAGTTCGATATAAACCGGCGAAGACGGTGATCTATTCGTAGCCCACAGTGCGCGCCTGTGGGAAGATTCGATAATGATTTTAAGCCATTGAAAATGGCGGCATAATTGATATGTCGCCATTTTCAATGGCTTGATGCCCAAATTACGTTTTCCCACAGGCGCGCACTGTGGGCTACGATTATAGCGTCGGTTTCACCGACTAAATTCGACATTTCGTATGTCGAATTCACGTCAAAAAAGGTTAGATTAGACAACTTAGAACAGACCAAAGCCGACTCTCTAAACGATTTCCTGTCTTTTTGCTTCAAACAAAATAATTCCGCAAGAAACTGCTAAATTCAAACTTTCAACGCCGTTTTCCATCGGAATAAACAAACTTTCATCAATATTGCGAAAATCTTCCGCGCTCAATCCATGCGCTTCCGAGCCGAAAATCAAAAGACGCGGCTGTTGCCAATCAATTTCCGTATAGCTTTTTTCCGCCCTTATATCAGCCGCTGTCGAAATCAGATTATTCGACCGCGACCAATTCAAAATTTCGTTAAACGCGGCGTTTGTCCAAATATTAAGGCGAAAACCCGCGCCCATCGAAGCGCGTAGTGATTTTGGTGAAAAAACGTCTGCCGAATTTGCGGAAATTATTATTCCCGCGACATTTACTGCTTCGCCGGAGCGCAAAATCGCGCCTAAATTTGAAGGGTTATTGATTTGATGAAGCACCAGCACAATCGGCAATTTACCTTTTGAACGTGCAAATTCAGATTCAAAAAATAATTTGTCGGTTTGTGGCTTTGGGCAGATCAATACAATTCCTTGCGAGGTTTTGGTGTCGGCGATTGATTGAAAAATTTTGTCAGAAACTTCCGACACAGCAATTTGTTTTTGCTGAAAACTTGCTAATAAATGAGTTGATCGGGCATCTTTTTCAAACGATTCTGAAATAAAAACTTCGTTCACCGATAAATCTGAACGCAAAACTTCTTCGGCGAGTCGCAAACCTTCAACAAAAATCAAATCTTTGCTGTGTCCGTCACGCACTTTTCGGGCGAGTTTCAGTTTTTGATTTTCGCGGCTGGTGATTTTCAGCATTGAATTATTGTTCACCTAAAGTAATGCCTCAATAAAAAGTTACAGCCATAAGTTTATGGTGAAACCATTTTTTTGCCCGCGAAATACGCGAAATACGCTAAAAAACACACGAAAATTGAAAAGAAATTAAGTTTAATTTCTTTTTTTCGCGCCATTTCGCGTATTTCGCGGGCAAAATTCTTTTTCTTAACTTTTTGCTGACCGATTACCACCTAAAAATTAGATTTGTTGAGAATCAGTTTTGTTTATGCGATAATTCTAATTCTTTCGCGCCCGTAGCTCAGTGGATAGAGTGTTCGGCTCCGAACCGAAAGGTCGCAAGTTCAATCCTTGCCGGGCGTATTCAATCTTTATTATTTTAACTCATCTGACTCAAAACGATTATTTCGGCTGAATCGTTACTGATTTTATTCTGACGGCTTCGAGCGGTCTTTCGCCTTCTTTCGGTTCAACACCAGAAATTGTTCTGACATTATTCATTCCTTCAATTACCTTGCCAAAAACCGTGTATTTATTATCAAAACCTGATTGCCGAATCAAGGTTATAAAAAACTGAGAATTTGCCGAGTTCACATCCTGGCTACGGGCCGCGCCGACAATTGCGGTGTCGTACAATATGTCAGAGAATTCAGCCGGCACATCCGGTTTATCAGATTTTCCTGTCCCGTCGTTGAGTGGGTCGCCGTCTTTTGAAAATGGGTCGCCGCCTTGCACGACATTTTGGTTAATACGATGAAATGTAGTGCCGTTATAAACGCCTTCGCGGGCAAGTGTTTTGAAACGCTCGACCATTTTCGGGGCAATATTTGAGTAAAGCTCGATCTTAATTGTTCCATAAGCCGGTTGTTCCATTTCGATGACTGCGATTTCATTATCGGCAACGGGCGCAGTGCCTTTTTTGACATCGGCGTTTGTCGCAGTCTTGGTGTTCGCCGGTTTTTTATTATCGCCGCACGAGATTGAAAACAATAGTGAAAATAAAATAATAAATATCGAAAGTTTGTTAATCATAAATTTGTGTAAAAGAAATATCTTCTAAAAAGTTTTATTGCTGTCAAGCAAGATCGTGACCGGACCGTCATTGACGAGCTCAACATCCATCATCGCCTGAAAACGTCCGGTTTCAACCTTTGACAGGTGTTTTCGAGCTTCCGCGACAAAAAATTCATAAAGCCGATTTGCTTCTAACGGCGCGGCGGCTTCGATAAAAGAAGGCCGGCGACCTTTACGAATATCGCCGTAAAGAGTAAATTGTGAAACAACCAAAAGCTCGCCACTAATGTCCAAAAGAGAAAGATTCATTTTTTCGTCCGCGTCTTCAAAAATCCGCAGATTGAGCGTTTTTTCGAGCAAATATAACGCATCTTTTTCCGAATCTTCCTTTGAAACGCCCAATAGAACCAAAATACCGTTCCCGATTTCGCCTGTAATTTCGCCGTCAACCGAAACTTTTGCCCGTGAAACACGCTGTATGACTGCTCGCATAAATTAAGGGATGAGGGATTCTGAGGGATGAGGGATGAGGGATAAGGGATGAATTTAAAGCATTTCTTGTTACTGCATCTTTCATCCTTTTCCCTTGATTCATAAAACAATCACACAGCGGCGGATACCGACCGATTGTATTATTCATCCCTTATCCCTCATCCCTCATCCCTCAGAATCCCTCATCCCTCATCCCTCATTTATTATCTTTCGATAAAGACCTTTTCCATGACGACCGGAACAATCGGTTTATCGCGGTCATTTGTTTCAACGTCGGCAATTGCGTTGACAACATCTTGTCCTTCAATCACTTTGCCGAATTTTGTGTAGCTTGGCGGCAATGGATAATCAATGTGCATAATAAAAAATTGTGAACCGTTTGTATTCGGTCCGGCATTTGCCATCGCGATCGTTCCTTTGTCATAACCACCTTGATAAAGCGTAGAAGATTTATTGATTTCGTCCTCAAATTTTCCGCCCCAAGCCGATTCGCCGCCGTAACCTTCACCGAGCGGATCGCCGCCCTGTACCATAAAATTCTTGATCACGCGATGAAATATCACGCCGTTGTAATACCCCTTTTCTGCCAAAAGCCGAAAATTTTCGGTCGTTTTCGGCGCGTCTTCTTCCAATAATTCAAATTTAATCGTTCCCTTGTTCGTTTCTAAAACTGCAATTCTGTTTGCCATTAATTTCTCCTAAATTATTCCTCAGATTTTATATCTAAGTTGTTCTTTCCCCCAATTTTAACAATTTCTTGTTCGAGTAATCCAATCGCGTCATCTTTTTTCGGCAAGGGCGCAAATTGAAGCGCGATTCCAGATTTGCAAAGCGCGAATCCAACGCCATTTGAGGATTTTTTTCAGCAATTTTATCTTTGAGAAAATTCATTTTATTTTTACAACAGGTTGGTCGGGATGGGCAGGATTTGGCACAAGTTTGCGATTAACACAATCAACAAACATATCAATAACTTCCAAAACGGTTTGTCCGATAATCACTTCATCGCCTAAAACCATTGCACTTTCAACGGTTTCGCGTCCAATGATGTCAAAAACTATTGGTTCGGTTAAATCAACCGTATCTTTTCTGCCATCGGCATATTCGGCAACTCTTGTTCCGATAGATAAAACGCCAAGTTGCTTCATAACATTTGCAGGCACAACTGACGAAACCGCACCTGTATCAACCAAAGCATCTGCTTCGTAAGTGCGAATATCGGATTCTTTCATTTTTCCGCGTCGTGCTAAAGCTCTATCAAAAGCACTTGTAAGTTTAACTTTAACTCTAACTTCGCCCATTTGTTTTTATACTCCTAAAATAAACTTTTCTATTGCTAATGCTACACTGCTTTCGTCATTGGATAAAGTTTGATGATATTTATCGTTTTCGAGTAATTCGGATGGAAAGCTGTTTTATTAATTATTTTTATTCAAAATTTTAAATATTCGTTTGAATCCGTTTTCTTTGCCATAAAAAGGTTCGTTTCAATCAATCCGATTTTACAAAACAGATACACTTACTAGAGCAATTTTTAAGTTTTCTACTGTTTGTAGTTCCGCCTTCAGGCGGTTTTAGTTTGAGTATTCAGATATTTAATTATTTACAAAACTTGAGTTTATAACACTCTAAGACCGCCTCAAGGCGGAACTACAAACATTTGACGAAATACCGGATAACTTAAAAATTGCTCTACTTACGCCGTTAGTTTTAATCTGTCTTTTTCGCTTCCCCGACAAATGGATTGGTCAGATACATCAAAATCAGAGTAAGGATAAAATACGGGATCAAACCGGCCGCGCCTGCGTAATCTTTGGCGATTCGCTGTCCGAAAAAAAGCGCGACGATTGATGCCGTGCCGAGAATTGAAGCGTAAAATATCACATTGGTCGAGCCTTTCAACAAAAAATAGATGATTCCGACCAGACTTAAAAGTCCGGTCGCTGTTTCCATGACGGTCATAGTTCCAAGAAGCATCGGCACCATACTGCCCATAAACGTTTTGGAAAAATGTTTGGTCAGAAATTGTAAATTACCGTTCCAATCGAAAACTTTGTCGAGTCCCGATTGAATAAAAAGTATGCTCACGAGCAATGCGCCGAAAAGCGCGGGCAAATGTTTGGCGATTTCTTTATATTTCATAATTTTAAAATTGTAGTAAGCAGTTCATCGAAGGTTTTGCAATATTTTGTTTTCTAGTTCTTCAGTCACTGCAAAAACAGGGCAATGCCGCCGCTTCGCTGGCAGTTGCGCCGTCTGAAGACGGGACTCAAAACTATGCTCAATTGTTTAATTCAAGAATGAATCTTTCAATTGCTAATGCTACACCGCTTTCGTCATTGGACAAAGTTTGATAGTATTTTTCGTTTTCGAGCAATTCTGGCGAAGCATTTCCCATCACAACGGGCGTTCCGGCATATTCGAGCATTTCCAGATCGTTGAAATTATCGCCGCAAACCATTACATTTTCGGCAGCGAATCCGTACAACGCTGCCAATTTTTCAACGCCGATGCCTTTTGAAGCGTCCGGCGGCAAAATGTCGAGCAACGTAAAATCGAGATGCGGATAAACGGTCGCCAAAATGTTGACCGAATCTTTCAATTCAACCTCCAAAACGCGACGCATTTCCGCCATTGAACCGCAAGCGCCCGAAAAGGAAATGTGAACAACTTCCATAATGTTAGAAATATCTTCCAAACTTTCGACGTGCCGGACGGATTCTTCGGCTTCGTCGCCGTGCAGGATGCGCGACCAGGCAATATATTTTCGCAATGGATGATTTTCGTCGGAAATGCGGTCGTAAAGCAAAGTCCCTTTGCCGTGCGGATCGGCGGAAACCAGTGCATCGCCGCCGAATGCTTTCCCGACACGTAAAATCTCAAGCACGGTTTCGGTGTTAATTAATGAAAACTCCACGGTTTCAAGCGATTCGGCAAATTTAAGCAACGCGCCGTTATGAGTCACGATCGGCGCATTAAATTCGATCTCAAGCGCGACGGGGCGTGCATCACGGAAACGTCTGCCCGTCGCAATCGTTACTAAAACGCCTTTTTCTTCGGCTTGTCTGATTGCCAGTTTATTTTTGTCGGAAATCTTGCCCCTTGAATTGAGCAAAGTTCCATCAAGGTCTAATGCGAGCAGTTTTATCATTGGTCAGATTTTAGCTTGAATTTGGTCATAGACAAAAGGGCGCAATTCCGATTTGTCCACCTTGGGTTTGATAAAAGAGGTGAGACAGATATTTGTTTTAATGAAGCTACTTAATAATCGTAAATTCAATGACAAGTTTCCTCCCAAATATTATAATGGACGCATAACACTCCAC
>JANPDZ010000758.1:0-3462 GCA_031431735.1 Acidobacteriota bacterium
CGCGCCGCTAACCTGTTGATAATAAAGAAAAGCTTGGAAACAGACTAACAGTCTGTTTTACGTTTTCTCCTTAACTTAATGCCATTGGCGCAAAGCACACCTTCCAGACCTGTTAATGGTTTTAACTTGATTGATAAACCTTCATCTTTTCTCAAGTTAGAGTAGAAAAAGACCGGATTAAACCAATTTCAGGTCGGGAAGTGGTGCTCTCTCGCCCGCTTTATCATCAATTTTCGATATTGAAAAAAACAATCCCCATTCAACTGAGCGGTCTAAAAATTGCAGGGCTTTGAAAACTAAGAAAATCTGCCCACGCGCACACACGCGTACAAAAGAAAAAAAGCATTTTTGCCAAATCTCTTTTCTTATCTTTCGTGCCTGCGCGTGTGTGCGCGTGGGCAAAAATCTTAAAATATTTGATAATTTTCAAGTAAGCAATAACTATGCCGCTCAGTAATGTTCCGAAATAGCTGAAAGCTAATAGCTGAAAGCTAAATCGCGTCTCGAAATTTCCGCCGTTCCGAAAAGTTGTTTGATTTATGAGCCTTCTTTTTTTATTTTTTCGGTTTCGCCGACGGCAAGTCGGAAGATCGGCTGTATTATGCTTTTATGTTTCCTGATATAATATTTTTCCGATGAAAGAAATCGAATCAAACATCACCGAACAAAAAAACGAGAGCCGCAATTCAAAGTTCTGGCTACTTCTTGCCGTGTTGTTGTTCGGCGGCGTTTTCATTAATTGGTTTCAGCAGCGCGATGAGGCGCAGGTCGTGCGCAAAACTTTGGCGCAGTTGCCCGAAAAACTCGGCGATTGGCGGCAGAAAGACGATGAAATACGTTTTGGCGAAGCGACCGAAAGCGTTTTGCGCGTTTCCGATTACACGCAACGCTATTATTCTTTGCCGGACGGCCGGATCGCCAATCTTTATGTCGGTTATTATGCTTCGCAACGCACGGGCATCACTTATCACAGTCCGCAAAATTGCTTGCCCGGCGCGGGTTGGGTGATGCGCGAACCGCAAATTATCGAAATTACCACGCCAAGCGGAAAAACTTTCACGGCAAACCGTTATCGTATTGAAAACGGCACGTTTGACGAGATAATGATCTATTGGTATCAAGGTCGCGGACGCATCGAAGCGAGCGAATACCGCGACAAGATCAACACGGTTTGGGACAGCACGTTTCGCCGCCGCAGCGATGGCGCGATGGTTCGCGTAATGACCTCGGTCGGCGGCGACGAACAGGGCGCAACTAAATCCGCGATTGACCTTTCCGCCCAAGTTGCCGACCGGCTTGGGGAATTTGTTCCCGAATAATTCTAAAAAAGTTGGCAGTTGGCAGTAGCAGTAGGCAGTAAAATTGCGCATGCTCAAAATTATAGATTGCCACTCTTAACTTAACGCCATTGCGCTCTGCGCCCGCATTTGTTGAAATATGAATTCCTAACTGTTTACTGACGCATTACTTTCTAGGTAATGCGTCAGTAAACAGTTAGAACAAGAATTTCTGCCTTTGTCGCTTTCAGCGACAAAAAATAACCTACTGTGAGTTTCTAACTTTTTACTCTCCTGACCGGGTCAAATTATTCGGTGCCCTTTCGCTTCAGATGTGCCGTTTGCAGCCGATGCTTTTCGGGATTTGTAAAAAAAATTGCCCGTTTGATGACACGTCGGCAACCTCTGCCGCGCCAGTCCGCTAATTTGTTTCGGTCTTCGATTACCAACCTTTATTAAATTAAAATTGACGGCTAACCGTCGTCCGCTTTTTATCGCAAACGTAAGCATTTTAGATAATTTTGGAAATAATACAAGGAGGATTTCCACAGTGCCGACTGTGGCTACCCACGTTGACAAAAAAATGAAAATAATATTCACCTTGTTGCGGCGGCAAACCATCTCAACACGCTTGCAAAAGATCTGACACGTCTGCAATCATCTCAACACGCCTGCAACGCGTCTGACACGCCTGCAACCCGACTCAACATCATTGCAAACCATCTCAACATCATTGCAATCAATCTGACACGCTTGCAAAAACCATCTTGACATCGTTGCAAAGTATCTCAACACCTCTGCAAAGTGACTCAACATCTCTGCAACCAATCTGACACGCTCGGCAAAGCATCTGACATTTTTGCAAACCTATTTTTTACCGATAAATTCGGGAATCAAAGAACGCGAAAGCCGCATCGGGATTGCTGATTGGAAAATCATTTGCTCGTCATTATTTTTTGCTTTTGTTAGTCTGTAATGTGTATATGACGGATGTCCACGACAAGAAAACGCGCAGTTTCAATATGAGCCGGATTAAAGGAAAAGACACAAAACCGGAGATGTTGGTGCGAAAATTCTTGTTTTCAAAAGGATTTCGTTATAAACTACACGACAAGAAACTTGCCGGAAAGCCTGATTTGGTTTTTCCGCGCCTTAAAACAGTCGTTTTTATTCACGGTTGTTACTGGCACGGACACGAAAGTTGTAAGTATTTTGTGATTCCGAAAACCCGAACCAATTGGTGGCTGGATAAAATCGGAAAAAACAAACTGCGCGATGCCGATAACCTTCGGAAACTCAAAAATGAAGGTTGGAAAGTGATGACCGTATTTGAATGTGAATTAAAATCTTCTAAGCTGGAAAGAACTTTTGAGTGATTGTATAATCTGAGTAACATCTAAATATATGGATGCAGAATTTATAAAAAATACATTGGCTGATTTAAAAGGCAAGGCAACAATTTATCAGGAAGCAATTGAATTACAAATTTTAGAGAACTGTCCGTTTATCGTAGAGGTAGGAGCCTTGACGGTAACATCTGATGAAAGTGGAAAAGTACTTATTCAGAATTCGACATATCCATCACAATTCTCTGAGAAAGGCGTAAAAGAAATTTTGAGTTTCAGTTTCAAAAATGGAAAGGGCGAAGTGTTAGTTCCAAAGGTTTATGCTAGGAGTGAATGGTATAAGAAAAGACTGCAAGAACTAAAAGTTACAATCCAAACTTTGGAATTACTCACTACCGCGTAATCTTATCTTTAGCAAAACGGGAACAGTAATATGGCTTTAAATCTTTGGACAAGAGAAGAGTTGATTCTTGCTCTAAACTTATATTTGAAGCTGCCTTATGGAAAACTTCACTCTAGAACACCAGAGATTATTCAATTAGCGAACATCATTGGAAGAACTCCCGGTGCAGTTGCAATGAGATTGAATAATTTTGCTCACGTTGATCCATATCATCAACAGCGCGGTGTAATTGGTTTAGCTAATGGAAAAAGGCAAGTTGAGCCAATTTGGAATGAATTCATAAATAATCACTCGGAACGGGCGCAATTCCGATTTGTCCACCTTGGGTTTGATAAAAGAGGTGAGACAGATATTTGTTTTAATGAAGCTACTTAATAATCGTAAATTCAATGACAAGTTTCCTCCCAAATATTATAATGGACGCATAACACTCCAC
>JANPDZ010000759.1:0-1541 GCA_031431735.1 Acidobacteriota bacterium
GAAAAGAGCAGTGAGCCGTTTTCGCGCATAAATTCGACGATCTTCGGATTTGCCTTGAAAATATTCTCGCCCGCAAAATGTTCGACTTCCGGCGCAAAACGTCCCGCGTTATCAACCGGACAATAGATTTCCAAGCCGTATTGTTTGCCGATCACATAGTCGTCGTGTCCGTGTCCGGGCGCGGTGTGGACGAGTCCCGTGCCGGCTTTTCCGGTTTCGTCGCGGTTGCGCGATTCGGAAACGTCCATTTCCGTCTCTGCGTCTGCTTCGCCGCCCATCGTTACATGGTCGCCGGTCATGATCAGCGATTCGCGGTCAATCCACGGATGTTTCGCTTTCATCCGGTCAAGGCGCGAACCCGGAAACTTTGCCAACACTTTCGGCATTTGGCGCATTCCGTCTTCATTTTCGCCGCCGATTCCGCATTTGACGATGACAAACGCGACGAGTTCCGAGGCGACGATCAGAACTTCGCCATTGTGTTCAATCGCCGCGTATTCAAAATCAGGATGAACCGCGATTCCCAAATTTGCCGGAATCGTCCACGGTGTCGTCGTCCAGATGACGAGCGAAACTCTTTTGCCCGCAAGGTTGACATCCAATTCCGCCGGATCTGTAACGAGCGGAAATTTCACATAGATCGAAGGCGAATTATGGATCCGGTATTCGACTTCCGCCTCAGCCAGCGCGGTCTGGTCGTGAATGCACCAATAGACGGGACGCAAACCTTTGTAAACGTAGCCGCGCTCTAAAAATTTACCGAAGAGCCGCGCTGTTTCCGATTCGTATTCGTTCGACATCGTCAGATAAGGCTTTTCCCATTCGCCGAGGATTCCGAGCCGCGAAAAATCGCGCGTTTGATTATTCATCGCCGTCGAAGCGTGTTCGCGGCAGATCCGTCGAAACGTCGCGACCGGCAAATCGGCTTTATTCTTGCCTTTTTCCGTCAATTTTTTCTCGACGTGTGTTTCGATCGGCAGTCCGTGGCAATCGTAACCCGGCACATACGGCGCGTCGAATCCCATCATCGAACGCGATTTGACGACGAAATCTTTTAAGATCTTATTGAGCGCGGTGCCGATGTGAATATCGGCGTTGGCATACGGCGGACCGTCGTGCAGGATAAATTTTTCCGCGCCTTGACGCGCTGTTTGAATCGCTTCGTAAAGTTGTGCGTCCGACCATTTTTTCAAACGCGCGGGTTCGGCTTGTCCGAGATTCGCTTTTTGCGCGAAATCGGTTTTCGGTAAATTAACGGTTTTTTTCAGTTCTAAAGGTTCAGTCATAATTCAGTGGTCAGTGGTCAGCGGTCAGTGGTCAGTGGTCAGTTAAAACCAAATTCCCAGACCTTTGTAAAAAATCAAATTTTAGCATTTATCAAACGAAAAATCGCAGATCCAAAATCTAAAATCCAAAATCGAAAAAGTCCCAAGCCGTTTTCAGACTTGGGACTTTCGAGCGAAAATCTGGTTTCGGCCTCGGTTTTAAGAAAAGTCCCTGATGTTTCTAATAATTATTTCCAAAGTAAATCTCATAAAATT
>JANPDZ010000760.1:0-2398 GCA_031431735.1 Acidobacteriota bacterium
AAGGGCGCAATCGGCGGATGTCGCCCTTGCAGGGCTTGAAAATTTGCCGTCCGCCACCCAACGCTCCGCATTGGGCTATTATATTTCGCCTCTTCGAGGCTGAAAACAAGCCTTTTAGACTTGTGTAGATACTAATGGCGCAAGCTACGGGAATTAAGCAAATACAAATTTGAGCTATCGTAAGATAGCGGCAGAATTTCGGTCTCTGTCACCCGCTCACGCGGGCTTAAACAATATTTGTCAACCGAACCCGTAGCTTGCGCTACGGTCTACACGCTATCGCCATCTCCGATGGCTGAAAACTAAAATCGCGTAAGGTGAGTTAACTAAAAAAAGCGGGAGATTTAATTCTCCCGCTTTTTCCGTTAATTTAACCGAAAGATCAATTATCTTTGTTATTTTTTGTTTCGGTCGGCGCCACAATGATCGGAGGAGTTGTCTGCGTAGGTGTTGAAGGCGTTGACGGCGTATAGGTCGGTCGCGAATCCGAGTCGTTTCTTCGATTATTGTTCCAGCCTCCGCCGCTGTCATCTCTTTGCGTGTTGTTGCTATCATTTGAACCGCCCCGGCTTTCGCCGCGCTGATTGTTTTCAAATCTTTGAAATGTCGGAGTTTGCATATTTACGCGACGCTCCTCTCTGATTTGAGCCGAGGTCGGTAACGTTGTTGTTGTTGTTGTCGGAGTGACCGGCGGGTTCGTATAAACATATCGCGGCATTCGGCAATTCCAAATGTTAAAACCATAGTCGTAACCGTAAGGTGAATTCCAGCCCATTCCGAACGGCAGGAAACACCAACGCCCTGTGAACCGGTCAAAAACCCACAACCCAAAAGTGTTATACATATTCCAACCGCCGCGATTAAAGGAATTAAGCAATGTGTTGCCCAAACTCTTTTGCTGAAGGCGCGCGTTGATCTTGGCGGATTCTTTGGCGCGGGTTTGACTCCACACATCCAGTTCATCTTTATTGTCGCGATCAAATTTTGCAATAGTTGCCGATTTTCCGATTAAAACTGCCGATTTTCCGCTTTTAACTTCCGCCTTATCATCGCCGACCAAAACCTGTCCTTTCCAGACGCTGAGTTTTCCCGTGCCGTCAGACAAAACATCAACCCGATAAACTCCTGATTTTGTAAATTCAACGTCCGTCTTTGGCAAATCGAGCGAAACTTTGAATTCATTATCCGCATAAACTTCCAAAATCGCGCTTCCCGCTGATAATTTCAGTTTTAGATTTTCCAGATCGGTCGTCACAAACTCAAACCCGGCATTTGCTCCCAAACGAACAAACGAACCCGGATTTAGCAGAATTTCCGCCTTTCCATCGGCTCCGGTCGAAACTTTGTCACCGATTTCAAGTTGGTCGCTTTTCAGCAAATAACCGCCTTTACCGGCTTTGCGAGCGACGGTAACCTTTCCTTCGACGTAATTGACACCGCCTGCTTTCGCAGAAATAACATACATATCGCCGGCGGCTGAAACCGTTTTTTCGTCCTGGGCGAATACAAATGTGGAAAACAATAGACCGAAAACGGCTACTGAAACAGCAAATAGCAAATATTTTTTCATTTTTTGGCTCCTTTTAGGTCAGACTATTACAAATACTTTAAATCTTTTCGGCTAAAAATACAATATTTTTCGTCTGCCAGTTAGAGTTAATTGAAAACAAGAAGGTTGTAAAAAATAACAGAACAACCTTTCTAAGACGAACGTAATCTAAGGTGTTGCTTGCTGCTGTTTGACAGGCTCTTATTAAAAGGAATAATTATGGCAACTTATAAAGACCCGGTAAAATGTTTCGCACCGCTTGAGGTGGTCGAAAGATTGCTCGAAATCCGCGCCGAATTGGGTTATACAGAAGTTGTTTATCTGGATAGCTCGATTGAATTAGTGCAGTTTTTCGATGCTTTCGGCTTTGATGTTTTCGCTTTATCAACATCAACCGAAAAACTAAATTACGGTGATTACCAAGCACCGATCGTGCCGGGCGGCGACGCTCTGCACAGTTCGCTGACGGGACACTAAACTTGATTTCGGATTTCGGATTGGCGATTTCGGATTTCTTTGAAATCAAATACTTCGACTGAAGATAAAATTTACTTATATATCAAGCAATAAAAGATTAAGTTTTACAATTTCCAACAACAACTGAATAGGAACGCGGGAAGGTGATTCAAGCAATTGAAAAGCCTCCCGCTTTTTTTAGGGATGAGGGATGAGGGATGAGGGATGAGTTTAAATCAGTCCTCGATTCTTCATCACTCATCCTTTATTCAACAGTCATAAGCTCAAACAGCAGTTTTCGCCAACGTAATTGCTTAATTCATCCCTCATCCCTCATCCCTCATCCCTCATCCCTCATCCTTCATCCTTCATCAATCATCACTCAGAGGGCTT
>JANPDZ010000761.1:0-9456 GCA_031431735.1 Acidobacteriota bacterium
CTTCAGTTTGTTGAAATGCTCATAAATGCGGGACTTCAACAAACTGAAGTTTGTTGGACATCTTGCTCCAGCCCTTAACTTAATATGCTATTGTGCTCTGCGCCCGCTTTCCTGACGCTTTTCAACCCCAAATTGTCAAAGAGCCTTTATCTTATTTTCGTGCCTTTCGTATATTTCGCGGGCAAATCTCTTATTCAAAAAGTCCTTGTTGTTTAGCAGATTCTTGCACTTGTTGACTTTCTCGAATCAAATTTTCTTTATTGGTCAAAAGACCTTCAACTTGTGTTTGGTCGTCCATTCCTTTTGGTAAAAGTTCGTCCAAGGAAGTTAAAACGCGCCAGAACGAACTTTCGGACGAAGCAGCGGTTTTGCCGATAAAATCGAGCAAATCGCGGCGGTTTCCACCTTTGTAAATCCACATCGCTTTGTGAACTTGGTCAATTAAAGAAGCGTTGGCATTTTCGCCAAGATGTTTTTTCTTTTGGTTTCGTTCGTCGTATTTGGCAAGCGATTGTTTGTTGCCGTTTTTGACGAAGATTTCGTTTGTGAAAAGATCGGCGACATTGATTGATAATCCGACACGCGAAAATTTGGCGGCATCATCAAAATCGGCTTCGGTAAAACCGTAGAGTTCGAGCCAACCGATGTAAAACTTGGTGAAATCGTCGCCTTTGAAGCCTTTTAAAAGAGCGTTGAACGCGCTTTCTCTGGTCATTTCGAGCAGTTCGGCGACCGTTACTTCGTCGCCCGAAGCCTTTTCGACGCGCTCGTATTTGCCGAATTCGCCGACCGCTTTGCCGAAACACGCCGTCAGCAAATCCGCGCCGCGAAAACCCAAGCCGTATAATTCGGCGACTTCCTCTTCGACCTTCTTCTCGATAGCGCGTTTGACTGTTTGATAATCGCCGAAACCGCTCCGATTTGCTCCCAGCCTGTCGGCAGACAGGGGTTTGCAGGAAACCGTCACGGAAGATTCAAGAGCCGCACCCGCTAAACCGACACTTCGATTTGCCATTTCCGTATCAATCGCCCAACTTCCGGTGATATTCATTCTCGCACCAAGAATTGAATTGCACAGTGTCGTCCATGCTTCCGTGCTTTGATGGGCAAACATAATGCTGACAACATCCGAAGTCTGATGTTCAATAGCGTCAAGAATCTGAAGAAGTTTAGCTTCAAAATGCTTATTCGCTTTTTGTTGATTTCCGTCGTGATGATATTTCAATGCCGTACATTCTTCTGTTTTCGGCGTTTGGGGCGTTGCAAAGTTAGCCGGAAAAACATCACTCAAAGTTCGTTTCAGCCAAACATAAAAGAAATCGGATAAATCAGCGTAGGCAATCGAATTAAAATAAGGCGGATCGGAAATGACAGCCGTAATAGACTTTTCAGCAAACTGTTCTTTTTCACCACTTGAAGCATTTTGCAGAATGGTAGAAAAAGGATTGTTACATTCAGAAATTATGTAACGCAAAATCCAATCTATATGATTTTTGACGCTACCGGACGACTCTGAAAATAGATTTCCTTCTGGAAAATCAAAAACCATTGGAATACCTTGTTTTGAAAAAGGACTATCAATTGCTTCGTGTAATCGCCATCTACAAAACATATTGTTTGAACTTGCGACTCTATCAATTAATATCCCTAAATACACAATAATGGATTTTCCGTAATCTTTTTCGAGACCAATTTCTAGCTTGAGTTCGTTTAGCTTATTTACCAAAGTTTGCATTGCTAAAAGCTGACGCAACGAAAACATTTGTCCCCATTCTGAATAACCCCAAGCAACGATAAAACCACCTGTAAGTCTTGTCGTATTTGGAAGTTTTTCATTTGGAGCGTCAGTTTTTGGCAAACTATGGAAAATATTTAATTCTTTTGTTGTCGGCAAACGGTATTCTTTTCCGCCTTGCCCTTCTTGGATTACGGATAACATTCTTTCACCAATTTGAGCGTCTGCAACTTGTCGCCTGATTTCTTCAGCGTTCGTGACGCTTCCGCAAACCGGACATTTCAAAGCGGATTTATCCATCCAGCCTTCTGCGTCAAACTTTCCTTTTTTTATCTCAAAATCAATTTTGTTGCCTTCAATAATCGGCTTCAAATAAACCTGCTTGTTTTTTGTATTGGCTAAATAAAACCCTTTGAGAAGCGGAACTTCGGCGCGGCAGCTCGGATTACTGCACGTTCCGACTCGCGCCCAGTAATATGCAATCGGCTTCTTCGATTTGGGATTTGGGATTTGGGATTTGGGATTGGAAGAATCGGCTTCCGGCTCTGAACTTGGGTAGTAATGACCTATTTCAGCTTCTGCCCTTTTTAATAATTCTTTCGCGTAAAATTCGACATCGAACGACAAACGGTTTTCGATTTTCACCTTATCGCCGCCCGCATATAAAGAATTTTCGGCGGAAACCCGTTTCAATTCATCTTCGCCGTAACGCTTGATAAATTCTTTTCGGGAATAAACAATCGGCTTGCCGTATTTCTGCGGAAACTCAAGACTGCCTTTCTGAATGATATGCGCGACCGGATTGATGTCGTTGCCGAACGAGCGACAGCCAAGGCGCGACGCTTCAAGCGGAATCGCACCGCCGCCCGCAAATGGGTCAAATACACGCGGCATCTTATCCAAAAACGATTCAATCGCATCGTGCAGGTTTGTTTCCTTCTGCTTTACATCATCCGATTCGATATGACGGTCAATCGTCATATACAAAGCATTCTCCGCGTCTTTGATAGCTTTGTAATGCGCGTCAAAATCCGCCATAAGTTCGGTTGCAGAGTTTAACCCGCCCGCTACCGCAGGCGGTTCTGACCTCCCCGCGTCTCCGCGTCCCCGCGTCCCCGCGTCCGCATTGTGCGCCACCCAAATCAACTTTCGCGCCTTGCCGATAATCGTTTCATCGTTTTTGTTGTCCCATTTAATCAAACTCGCATCGCTCAGTTTGTCCTTCGCCGGAGTGTTTTCGCCTTTTTGGATATAAGTATCGGAAAACTTCCCGATAAACATCAGCAGACGATTCCGCAGATTGTCTTCCATCGGGTCAACAATTTTTGTATAAGGAATATCTTCGTAAGGTTTATATGCGTCCATTCCTTTATGCTCTTTAAGCAAAATTCCGACAGCATCACAAAACGCCTGCGGACAATTTTCATCCATCGGGTCAGGCACAAGCGAGGCAAAAACCACCGCCCGACAAACCGGCAATGGTCGCCGCGCCCACCACAAATGCAAAGTAGAAATATGTCCGTGACGAATAGATTTATCGCGCACGCTTTCAGAGGAAATTTCCTTGATCGGCATTGCTACTTCAATGAGTTTTTTTGGTTTGATCATATTTAGATTTTCTCAATTAGCTCGGCTCTTATTAATTCGTAAGCAGTATCTGCGTTAAATTCTTCTGTCGGTCGCAAAAGTGCTGTCGTATCGCCTAAAAATTCCGTATCTTGCATTTTAGCTTCCATGTTTTGCAAGAATTGCTTTCGTGATGGCGGATTTTCAACCGAAAACTTGATGTATTGATGATACGTTTCAATAATCTTCGAGGTGTCTAATTCGGTTGTTTGAAATGCTTTGTAAAGATCATAAAGGTCGCGTCCTTTTCGCCTTTGATACAAAGCCCGCAATTTTGTTCCAAGCAATTCTTCAAGCTCGTAGGTTTTAATTTTGCATTGCCCCTTAAACCATTCGGATTCAATATTGAAATCTTTTTCGATAATTCCCAACGAGGTGAAATGTTCACGACAATTAATTTCAACCTTTAGGCGAAGCGGCTGAACCGGAGCAAATTCCGATTCAAAACGAAACTTAAGCGTATTATTGGCTTGTTTTTGAAAAGCTGAAGCCTTTCCTAAAAAATCGAGCTTTTCTTGAATTCGCATCATCGTTTCTTTAATCGGCTCAGGCTTTATTTGAACTAAATCAATATCTTCCGAATACCTCGGCTGCGGGCTTAAGTAAAGTTTATGCAAAGCCGTTCCACCACGAAAAGCCAGATGTTCACGCAAATAATCATCACTGAAAATTTCGACCAATGCCCGACAAATAACCAAATCTTGCTCGATTTGTTCATTGCTTTTCCACGGCACAGTTTGCCGCCAAGCTGTAATGTATTGTTGCGGAATCATTCTTCTACCTCAATCTCGCTGTTGACAATAATTTTCCATCTGTTTTCTACAGACATATCAAAACCGGACTTTGAAGTTTTAAGCGGAATATACTGAAACCGCTTACCTTCGGAAATACTGACGTTGTAAAGTGCATTTGCCATCTCTTCTTCAAACAGAACAAACTCCAACAAATATCCCAGACGTTGAACGGTGGTGATAAGAACCGCATTCACCAATTCGGCATTTATCCGGCTTATTTCGATTTCGGAAACAAGCTCTTTGATGACTGTCGCCGCCCGACTTAGCCCACCGATTCTTTTTTCAAATTGCACCAAATCGGCGGCAGTCAACTCCGGCGAAGATGTTTTCAAATAACCGCTTTGAGTCTTTTTATTTTCGAGCAAATTTTCCGAGAGTTGCTTTTTACTAATGTAATTTATTTTTATCCCTTTCTTTTGAGTCGGGCGCATCACCGGAAAATTTGTAAAAACGAAATATTCCTGTGGGGCTTGATGTGCCGCACCGTAAAAAGCGGCGGCGTTTAAAAGTCCGACGTAGTAAGGTCGGAGCAAAAATCTCATAAGCCCGTCAATGAAAACATCTGCCGGAACAATTCCGTGCATCGCGTATTGCGGTGGAACAATCGCATAATACCCTTTATGCACAGATACTATTTTTTCCTTCCGCGACAACCTGTTTAACGCAAGTGTTATCGCCGCATCGGATTGATTGGGAAATTCTTTCCGAATCTGATTCAGCGAAAATGCTTCGCGTCCGAGAGACACCTGTTTTTCTACCCAATCACCTAGTCTTAGTTGTAACACGCTTTTTTTCATTAGCTAAATTATTTGCATAACTTATCAAAAAATGATAGCTTGTGCAAATAATTTAGCTAAATTTCATTCTCCATTCAGCCATCGGCAGAAAGAATTGAACACCTTTCGATTTTTCCTGAAAAGTAAGATTCTTCGCGGGATTTTGAATGCGAAAGAGTTCTGGGTTTGATTTGCAGTTTACCACAATATAAAGCCACGCCGAATCGCCGAGCTGCGCCAGACGGTTCATTTCGTTTTCTGAAATCATCACACTACCATCAGCACCACTTCTACCTTTTACCTCGATATATCGCTTGATTTTGTCAGCATTGATACTGCGAATATCGTAGCCTTCATTGTTCGCAGAAACATCTTCCGGTGTCCATTCGTTTGCGGTTTCAAAATTCATTGCTGTTTGCATCGCAATCGCTTCGGCTTCATCATCGCGGCTCATTCCATAATGTCCGGTGTATTCAACTTGAGTTAAAGGCACGACATAGGCGCATCCGAGAACTTCGGGCAATTTCGGCGAAACTTCGGTCATTTGTTCGAGTTCTTTCAAGCGACTTTGTTTTTTGGCGATCAACTCGTTAATTCTAATCTGATTTTTCTGTATTTTTTCTTGAACAGTTGTATCACCAAGTAGGATTTTGCCCTGCATCTCAGCAGTTTGCGATTGTAAATCAACTATGACGTGAGTAAATGCCGTTTCGAGATATTCGCGGCGTTTGGCGGCATCATTGACGACGCGCTCATAAGTTTCTTCGAGTTGTTTGAGCGTGATTTCGTTGAAACTCCATTTTGTAACTTCATCATTATTTACAACTTCGGGCGGCTCAAGAAGTTTTGCAAACTCTGTGGGTGGATGAAGGTCAATAAATTTCGCGGGCGATGTCATACAAAATTCGCCCGAATTATTCTGATTAACCATCAATAGTCTTTCATCGGCGATACTTTCATTTTGCTTGCTTTGACGATTATCCGTAATCTGGCTTTTAACGAAAAAGGCGAGATAATCTTCCTTATCATCCGGGGAAACGAGAATCGTGCCTTTGAGCATATCTTCACGGCAGACTTTACGAATGACTTTTATCACCGCATCAAAAATTGGATTGCCCGGATTTATGTAATGAACCGCGCCCAAATCACCGACCGATTGATAATCAAGAAAAATCTGCTTATCAAAACAGAACAGAACTTGGCGAATGTCGGCAAAGATGTTGTAGTCTTTTTTGAGAACTTCGGCGACCGCTTCGGGCAGTTTTTCGATGCGAAAAATGGAATTTCGCACTTCGCTGAATTCGCCGCCCAAATGCTTGAAAGCCTTTTCAAAAAAGAGCCGAACGTAAATCGGTTGTAATCGTTTTTCGTCGGAGTTTTCTTTCAATTCTCTTGCATCACTGTAATCAATTGTGCTGTGAGAAAGTTTCTCTCTTTGCGCCTGTATCTTTTCGGTAAATTTTTGCCTTAATTGTTCATCGTTTTGGTCAAGAAAACTATTTAGAGAAGTTTCCGCACCATTGAAAACCGAATTGATGATGTCATCGAGGCGAACATCTTCAAGAACATCCTGAATCACGTCATAAACACGGTCATCGCCTAAACTCTCACGAATAATGTCGAGTTTTGTCAGAAGCCTTTCCAAGACCTGTCCTTCTTTGGTATTACTGGCGACTAAATTGAAAACCAAGACATCTTGCTTTTGCCCGTAGCGGTGAATGCGTCCCATCCGTTGCTCTAAACGGTTTGGATTCCACGGAATATCCCAATTTATAAGCAGACGGCAGAACTGTAAATTGATGCCTTCACCTGCGGCATCGGTGGCGATTAAAATTTGTGTTTCCTTTTTCGCAAAATCCCATTGCGCCTGTCTTCGGTCATCAACCGATTTTCCGCCGTGAATTGTTACAACGGTATAGCCATTATTCCGTAATCGCTCTTCTAAATAAAGAAGTGTGTCTTTATGTTCGGTAAAAAGCACCAATTTTTCGCCGTCAATGACATTTTCGGAAGTCAGTAATTCTCTGAGTTTGATGAATTTTTGTTCTTCTTGGTGACTTTTATAAAGCGAGTCTGCCATCAGGAATAGTTTTTTTACTTCTTCGGCTTCGGCTTGGATTTCCTGCGGACTCTTGGCTGTTGTAAAAAGTTTGAACTTCTTCGGATCAGACAAAATGTTTTCAAGCGTGTCGCGTTCGTCGTCGTCCAATTCATCGTAATCGTCAATATTATTAACGTCCAGAACATCAAGTTTTTGTTTTTGACTCCAAATATTCGGATTGCGCTTGACATCATCAACCAACGTTTGCAAAGCATTAAAACGGCGTTCAAGCGTATTTCTGATAGCACTAATCGAACTTACCAACCTTCTTTGCATCACTGATAACGCTAAAGAAACGTGAATATTTCGTGATTGCGAGGCTTCCGCCTTTTTGGTTGTCAGGTAATCGGTGACGGAATCATACAAGTTCTTTTCTTCCGGCGTGAGTTCGTAGGAAGTCGTGCGCGTAAATCGTTCTTTGAACAAAGGTTTGCCGTCCCAATCCTTCATATCTTCTTTTAGACGGCGAATAAAAAATTTGTTGATGCCGCCCTTTTCCAGTTCCCTGATGCGCGTGTTGGCAACATCTTCGGTGGCAAAAATGTCTTCATCAAGAATTTGGAGAAGCATTTTGAAGGTGTCCATTCGTCCGCGATGCGGTGTCGCTGTCAAAAGCAAGATATGTTCGCATTGTTGCGAAAGTTTATAGGCGGCTTCATAGCGTTGTGAGCGATAAATCTTCGAGCCGTATTCGTAGGCGGAAAGTTTGTGTGCTTCGTCAAAAACGATTAAATCCCAATGTGAGTTTCCGGCAACGTTCAAAACATCTTCGCGGCTGATGAAATCAATCGAAGTGACGATTTTATCGGTGGAATGAAAAACATTCGGATCGGATGCGAAAATACTTCGATTAACTAACTTGAATGGCAAATTAAATTTTAAACCGAGTTCGTCCTCTTGCCATTGTTTAGTCAAACCACCGGGCGTAATAATCAAAACTCTTTCGATAATGCCGCGCATCATCAATTCTTTAAGAAGCAATCCGGTCATAATCGTTTTTCCTGCGCCGGTATCATCAGCGAGCAAAAAGCGGATTTTAGGCAAGGGCAAAAGGAACTTATAGACAGCTTCTACCTGATGCGGCAGCGGGTCAACAATACTGCAATTAACGGCAAACAGCGGATCGAACTGATAAGCCGAGTTTATTCGCTCCGCTTCCGCAAATAAAGCGAAGCGTTTCGGGTCTCCGGTAAAATTAAAAACACCTTGGGAAGTTAAAACCTCAAGTTTTTCAAATTCCTCTCGCGTGATGACTTTGTTACTGGAAAGATTTGAATTTACTCCGGTGTATCTAACCGAAATCATACTGCCTAAATCTTGGATTTGATTGATAGTTACGGGTTCGGAATGAACTAAATTTTTAACTATTTGATCTATCTTTACGGGCATAATATTCCTATATCCTAGTTGAAGAGTGTTCTTACCGTCTTAATTAGGAAGGAATAATTAAAGAGATTTTTTCCTTGCCGTTTTTGCGGTAAATATGAAAATCGCTGTCAATCGTGAAAATAACAGAATTATCTACCAATTCGCTCATTCTGACAAGACACGCATCGGCTAAAGACATCGGCACGTTTTTATATTTTTTCATCAAAATCTTGATGTTTTCCGCTTCAACAGACAAAGAAAAATCAATCTGCAAATGACCATCGTCAATCATCCCTAAAATATTTTGTTCGCCGTTTTTAACCTTTTGCAGTAAAAAACACGCTTCGGTTATGACCGCTTCACAGGTAAAAAAAGGCGGAGCAAGTTGTTGGGCTTGCGAACACGTCCATTCGTGCCATTGGTCTTTTTCGTAGATTAAGCCGACGATAACACCCGTATCGGCAATTATTGGCGAGTTAATCATTTTGTAATTGTTTTTGCTGTTTCAACAATGCTTCTTTTTCCGCACTCTTTTTGCCTAAATCTTGTAGATATTCCTTATTTGTGGATAAATCTGTCGGCAATCCGCTTTTGATTGAACCAATATATTTTTTAGCAACTTCGGCAAAAGACTTCGGTTTCACCTTTTCGCCATTGTTTTGATCGCCGTTTTCCGCATTCTTGGCAGGTCTTCCGGCTTTCCCGTAAGTTTTCACCAATTCGAGAGAACTCTCTTCAATGACATAATCACGCCCGACTTGTTTGGCTTTGAGTTTTCCTTCTCGAATCAGTTGGCGGACACGGATCGGCGTAACGTGCAATCGGCGCGCGGCTTCGGTTGTTGTCAGTAGTTCCATAACAAACTAATTATGAATCAAAAATAAATCTATCGCAAGTGATAATCAGACTTGCATTAAACTATCGCACGCAATAGAATAGTTATTAGTTGGAAACAACAAATCTAAAAAATTACGGAGTAACCAAAATGATAAAATTAACAACGGAAAACCAAGCTGGCGGCAATCGAAAGATGCCGTCAACTAAAACCAAAAGTTC
>JANPDZ010000762.1:0-3289 GCA_031431735.1 Acidobacteriota bacterium
TTTAATCGTGAAAAAATCACTTTTACTAAATTAAAAATGATTTTGTCTCAAGACAAAATAGTTTTGTCTCAAGACAAAGTAACTTTTATACGTGACAAAGTAATTTTTATATGTGACAAAGTAATTTTTATGTGAATTAAAATAGTTTTTATGCGTAAGAAAGTAATTTTTAATTGAGACAAAATAGTTTTAAAATAGATCGAACCGAGGAAAATAACAGATGAAAACAGGCGAAAAGGCACCGGATTTTACGTTGAAGGATTTAAATGGCGAGAGTTGGAGTTTGCACGATTATCTTGGCAAAACGGTTGTTTTGCTTTTTTATCCGGGCGATAATACGCCGGTTTGTACGGCGCAGCTTTGTTCCGTTCGTGATAATTGGTCGCAGTATCAGGCGACGGGCGCGGAAGTTATCGGAATTTCGATGGATTCCGAATCGTCGCACAAATCTTTTGCCGATAAATACAACTTAACGCTCAAATTGTTGTCGGATGAAAAAGGCGATGCGACCGAAAAATACGCGATGAAATCGTGGTTGCCCGGACGTTCGGCGCGCGGCGTGGTCGTGATTGATAAAAACGGCAACATCGCCTATTACAAAGTTCAGGCGTTAAGTCTTTTTCGCCCGAAAGATGACGAAGTTTTAGACGCGATCAAAGCGGCGCAGATCTAATAGCGTTGAGATTACGCACTTCAATTTGAAGACTGCTGCGCTTCGCCGGCGGAAAGAAACTAAAGTTTTTACTTCGGAGTATTTTAGTATGTTGTTTTCTGCACAAAAGGGGCGACAAACTGAAGTTTGTCGGACATTGGGAATGAAATTTTCGTGAAATTTGTGTAATCTGTTGTTATATATTTCAAGGAGACTTTTACAAAATGGGTTTATTTTCAAGTGATGGCGGTTTTAAGTGCGAGCGTTGCGGACGCAAGGGAGAACAACTGAAATTTGCGCCGTTTCCCAATGATTTGGGACAACGCGTTTTCGACGAGATCTGTCAGGCGTGTTGGAAAGAATGGCTGCAAAAACAAAATCAGCTGATCAATCATTTCGGTCTTGACGTTTCAAGCCCGGATTCGCATGATTTTTTGTTTGATAACTTAAAGATCTTTCTTTTTGAGGAAGGTGTTCAGCTAACGCAGATTGATACTTCGCAGGAAGGCAAAGTCAATTGGTAATTTCGGCAAACTCCCCGTTCCTCAATTTGGCAAAAAATGGAGGGCAAAATGTTTCGACAACTTTTTTCTTACCACCAAAGCGCAAAAATCGGCTGGCTTCTTTGGCTTGCCGTTTTTTTGTGCCTAACCGCTGCGGCGCAAAGCGATTTGCAATTAAATCAGCCGATTGAGCGCGAAATCAAAAAGGACGAAGCGCAGATTTTCAAAGTAAGCGCGAAGAGCGGCGATTTTATCCGCGTCGTCGTTTGGCAAAAAAATGCTGATGTGAGTTTGAAATTTTTCTCGGCGAAAGACGAAAAATTGATCGAGGTTGATAATTCCGACAGCCGCGAAGAACCCGAAAGACTTTCATATATTGCGGGCGACACGGGCGAGTTTCGAATCGAAGTCAGCGGCTTAAAAACGTGGAAAACGCCAAGTAATTACGAAATAAAACTCGACGTTTTGCGTCCGTCAAACGATAAAGACAAAAACCGGATCGAAGCCGAAAAACTTTACGATCAAGCCATTTCAGTTTGGTTTTCAGGACAACCGGACGCGAAAAAATCAGCCGTCAAATCGTTTAGCGAATCGCTTCCGTTTTTTCAAACCGCCGAAGACCGTTTTGGCGAAGCGTTTGTCTGTTATTATCTCGGAATTCTCTACATCGGGCTCAACGACGCGCAAAAATCAATCGAAAATTCAGCCCTGTCCGCGCAGATTTTCCGTGAGATCAAAGCATTTCCGCAACTTGCACAAGTTTTGTTAAATGAAGCGGCGGTCAATTATAAGCTGGAAAATCTAAAAAAAGCCGAAGACCTGTCCCGGGAATCACTCGAAATCTATCGCCAGATCAACGATAAAAAAAACATTGCCAAAGTCGGCGGAAATTTGGCTTTAATTGCCTCAAATGTAGGGAAATCGCGCCAAGCCTTAAAGCAATTTGAAGAGATCTTACCGATTTTTCAGTCAGAAAATGACCGCAGTCAGGAAGCGTGGGTTTTGCACAATATCGGCTCGATCTATGACGATTTGGGCGAACCGGTAAAGGCCGTCGAATTTCTCGAAAAGGCTCTCAAAATTCGGCGGGAAATCAGCGAAAAGTCGCAACAAGCCGTGACTTTGGTAAATTTAGGCGCGGTTTTTAAAGGCATTGGTGAATTTCAGAAAGCCATCGAAAGTCAGAAACAAGCACTCGAAATTTTTCAAGGGCTTGGCAATGAAATTAATCAAACCTTTTGTTTAAATAATTTAGGCGCAAATTACGATGACTTGGGCGATTATCCGCAAGCCCTCGAATATTATGAAAAAGCCTTGGAACTCAACCGCAAACTTAACTTTCGGGCAAACGAAGCGGGAAATTTGAACAATCTTGCGCTACTTAGTTTGAAACTCGGTAATACTGACAAAGCGTTGGAGTTTCAGCAAAAGGCTCTGGAAATTTTCCGCGAATCGAAAGACAAAATAAAAGAGGCGAAGGCACTCGTTAATCTCGGCGTAATTTTGCAGCGCAAAGGCGAAACACAAAAGGCTTTGGAATATTTCCAAGCCCCTTTGCCGATTTTTCGTGAAGCCGAATTGCCCGATTGGGAAGCGAATGCGCTTTTTCGGATCGGCGAGATCTTTTATCTTTCGGGCGATTTCCAAAAATCGTTTGAACATTGCGCCAGTGCGCTTGAGATCAATCGAAAAATTCAAAATCGTTTGGGCGAAACGGTTTCGCTGCTTTGCACGGCAAAAGCCGAAAGCAAGCTCGGACGACTTGCCGAATCGCAGACGAAAATCGAACAGGCTTTAAGTCTGATCGAAGATTCGCGCAACAAAATCAGCCGGCAAGATCTGCAAGCCAAGTTTTTTGCGACCAATCAGGAATATTACGAATTTTACATTGATCTATTGATGAGGCGGCACAAAGCCGAACCGACAAAAGGTTTTGACGCGCTCGCCTTACAGACGAGTGAGCGGGCGCGGGCGCGAAATTTGCTCGAATCAATCGGGCAAACCGAATTGCGCGAAGGAATTCCCGCCGAATTGCTCGAAAAGGAAAAATCTCTGCGGCAAACGATCAACGCCAAAGAAACGCTTCGTCAAAAATTTATCGCCGCCAAATCTATTGAAAAAAAGGCTGAGATCG
>JANPDZ010000763.1:0-12631 GCA_031431735.1 Acidobacteriota bacterium
ATTGTGGTTCTTTACTTTTCTTAAACATATTTTGAGCTCTTAAGTGAAGTCTCTATTATACTTGCATTCGCTCATAGACTCCACTAAACTCTTCATTTATAAACCGTTTTACCTTGTTTTAGGTTTTCGGAGTGGACTCAATAATTAATAATTTGGAAGGCGTTTTACGCCTTCCAATCCAATTTTTTTAACGTAAATTTGAAGGTAGATTTTTACACGGTTTGATAATGAACTCTTCAAAAATTTCGAGGGTTGCTTTTTCCACTTTGAAATTGTAAATTCGAGCCAAACCAGTATTACGTTCAAGAGCTAACTCTTCTTTTGTAATTGCAATTCCTTCAGCGATTGCAGATTTTACCGCCTCTATTAAACCGTTAGTAGCGATGTTGCGGATACTCAATTTTCCATTTTTGATTTGTAACGATCCATTTTTAAGTAGGTGTTGCAAAATCCAAAGCACAACTACAACATCGTAATCAGCATCAATGCCACCACTTCTATGGGCATCAATCAAGAATCGTGTTACAAAATTGGATGCGATGATTTCTTTAGCTTCCTCTTCGGAAAAAATCTCGATTGCCATAGCAAAATCAATTGCGTCCGCCCTACATTCTTCTTGACCTTGAATCCAATGGTTCGACAGTGATTTTTGTTCAAGTTTGGTGCTCAGACCTAATCCGGTATGATGTCCGAAATCGTGGAGCAAATACTCTATGGTTTGAACTTTGACAAAACTCTTCCAATTTTTAAGGGGAGCGGTTAAAATTTTTGCTGTGTTAGGTTCAAAAATTTGATTTCTCTTTTTGAATGCTTCCTTAACACGACGATGTTGTTCGGTTGCATTATTTATTGCAGGCAAAACATACTCTTTATTGTCTTTTGCCCATGCCCATCCATCTGGAACAATAAATGCTTCTCCACCATTCTGCCCATCAAAATTTCCCGTGGCTAAAGTCGTTTTGACAGCAAGCAATTTATTAATTTCTTCACGAAGCGGAGCGCCTTGAATTTTTTCGGCAATTTGTGACGCATTTTCAATTTCTGGCATATAAATCACTTTGCCTTTCAAAACCGAAAGTTTTGTAACTTCTTCCGCTTCGCGTAGAACCGTGAATGGCGCAGCAATTGCGAAAACGCCATCTTTGCCAATAAACTTTAAATCGTAAAATAATTTGGCAAGTGGTTGGTAGTTATTAGTTTGTAATGCCTCAATGTTGGCATTGAGCCATTCTTTCGGATACCTTGAATCTTTTTTCAAATTTTCAAGAAATTGAATGGCACTTTCAGCATTGAAGTCAGCTTGGTTATTTTCACGAAAAGGTTCTGATGTATTTCTACTGTTGCCACGCTCAGAACTCCTACGCCGTGGCAATTTTCTTTTTTGTGTTTTCATTGGTATTCCTCACTTTTATTGAAAATGACCTGCGACAGTAACTAATTTGACGAATTGTAAAACCTTGTTACAATAACCTTGCTCATTAGGCTATGAGCAATACAAAACTCGACTGTCACAAGTCGAACTATGTCAAAAGCCTAAAACCGGGATGATTTGCGGATACAAATCATCCCTTTTTAATTTTTGCACATCTTTTTTTTTTTATTCAAACCAACATCCCACCCTTCTGAAAACATCTGAATATCATTTTGACTTCGCCTAAATTGTATTAAGTTGAAACGATAATTATTTTTTGTGAACATTCTGCTTGCATTATGTTCACACCTTGAACTATTGATATATTTTAACTTATACTCACAAGGCTAAATCTTTTACTAAAATAAGGAGGTTTTGTTAATGGATGGCAACGACGAAATCACTAAAAAACTTTTAGAAACTCCGCTTTTTGTGAATTTTGAACAGGAAGATATAAAAAACCTAGTAGAAAAGGCGGAAATAAGAACTTATGAACCAGATGAACCAATTTGGAAACTTCCAAAAAACCAAAACTATATGGGGATTATTCTTGAGGGTTGTGTAGTCGTAATTGATTATAATGAGGAGGGTAATACAACAATTGATGCGTTGCTTTGTCCCGGACAGTTACTTGGTGAGTTTGAGTTTTTGGGTTTTGATGCTAAAAGCCAATCTTTGCAAACGATAACAAATACCACTACCTTGGTTCTGCGAAACGAAGACCTAAAATCTTTGGCTCAAGAGAAACCTTTGCTTTTTTATGAAAATTTAGCTAAAACTTTAGTGAGAAAACTAAGAATTGGAAATCATTGGCTTAAAGTTCGTGATAAGATGGACGTAAAGGATAGGCTAATAATTTTACTAGATCAGTTTAAATTACACGATGAATGCCTACCGCTTATTGAATATCCCACTTCCAATGATAGAAAAAAATTTGAAATAAACGTGTATTGGTCTTCTGAGCAACTCGAATGGTGCTTATCAAGTGAGATGTGTCGAACAATCGCTCCAAAAATTGCTGAATTGATTGAAGAAAGCCTTATTGAGGTCAAGGGGTTTACAGAGTTTAATGAACCGGGAAAAATTCTCGGCACTGAATTCTTTAAAAGTTTAACAGATGAAAATTCCGACTACTATTTCAAAATAACCGTGCTTAATCATAGGAAAATGAGACGGATTGTAGGCTAGAATTATCACGAATATTAGTATAATTTATCCACACCCGTAATAATGAGCAAACGATTGGTTCAAATCACTTTCCGTTGCTCAACATTTCTTTGAGTTTCTGTCATTTGTGGCATTCGGCGCATTGAAACTTTGTAATGGAAATCAATCTTCGTCATTAAAAACAGTTTCAATGTCTCGTTTGCCGTGTAAAACTCTAAAAATTTCAACGCCGTCATCAATCGGACGATAGAAAATAAGATAATCTTCAAAGCCTTTAACGTGCCACATTCTTAAAGTCCGTAACTTGTGAGAACGAAAATCTCTTGGAGTGCCAAGAAATTGCATCTTGGCTAAAAGTGAACAGGTTTCTTCCGTCTAGCCAAGAAAATGGCAGATTCTGCCAGAAATTTTATAGACTAGCGCGGTTACGGTTTGCATATACGGTTTGAGAGGAAAATCGCAACTGATGTCTGACGGCTGATAACTGACTGCTATTTTCAGAAAAATGTTCTGTCTTAGTCAACAGTTATCAGCTATCAGACATCAGCCAGCGAAGCGCGAATGCCAACAATATTCGTCGTAAACCCAAACCGTAACTGCCCTAGTCTTCATTTTCCAATGATGATATGATAAGAAAAATGTGTTTAATTCTGTATGCTTGAAGTTGTCCCTAATTTTTCAAAAGTTCTTCAAACGCATCTCTACCGAACTGAGTGGACAGACTTTCCAGACGTTGCGATTCTAGCTGACGAGTTGCTTATCAAAAAACATCCGCTTTACGCGGCGGCAAAAGGCGGAGATGTTGAAGCCGCGCAAGGACTTGTGCTTGACACGGTAACAGTCGCGGCAATTGAAAAGATATGCGATGTAATTGGCGATTCAGAACCCTTTCTGATACCTGTTCACGCCGTTGAATCCGAAGGGCGAAATCCGATTCCGCTGGTGCTGGCGCAGATGCTCTCTCAAACGCTTAATTTACCGCTTGATGTTAATGTTATCCAAATTAACACTGTCGGACATACGGGGGCGGACGGTTATACGCGGCTTGCTTTTCCCGCTTTATTTGATGGCAAAGTGCAAGCAGGCAAATATTTTTTGGTAGATGATTTTATTGGACAAGGCGGAACGCTGACTAATCTTAAAGGATTTCTCGAAAGTCGCGGCGGGAACGTAATTGGAGCAACTGCTTTGACAGGAAAAGCCTATTCAGCGACACTTAATTTGAGAGAAAATTCATTACAAGAATTGAGAGCAAAACATGGAAACGAACTTGAAAAATGGTGGACGGACACCTTCGGATATGGCTTTGAAAGACTCAATGAATCTGAAGCCCGATACCTTATTAGAGCCGATAATGCTCAATCAATCACAGAGAGAATTACTGCGGCAAGACGCAACCGAGATAATAATGTATCTTGAACAATCGCCACGTCTTAAAGCGTTCCTAAAAAAGATACATTCACAAAAAGCAAAGGGTGAACTTGAAACCGCAGACTTGCCCAAAGTAGATTGATAAAATGCAAATGCGATATTTTGAGCAAGAAGACATTCTCCACTTGATAGTTGCCGAGGGAACAGAGAGCCGGAGTTTAGAATTGAGTCCGAACATCACAGTCGAACTCAATGACCGGGACGAGTTGATTGGGGTGGAAATCCTGAGTGCCAGCACGTTTCTGCGGGACACAATATTGGAGTCTATTCAGGCGAAAACCTTTCAGCTACTCGAAGCGTTGCCTGTTTAAAAAGAGAAATCGAGAGATTTGGTTTCTTTCTTTACGCCGATGCCGGATTTGCGCGGTGTGGTAGAAACCACTTTTGTTCGTGGTGCAAATGTGATAAATTACAATGAGTTCTAGGGTAAACGCATCAAGACAGAAAGGAAGATTTATGGCAAGAATAAATTTCGCTTTGGGAACTTACGAGAGTGCGATTTTATGGCGATTCTTTGACTGCATTTCATCTGCTGTTTCAGGGCGGATGTTACACAGGTCACCTCCCGGCGAAGAAAACCTAACTTTCCTTTTGTGTGAATTGCTTGATGAAAGTGCATCGGCTTTGCATATTCTTGACTACCCGCTTTCAAAGGCGAAAGAAGACCTCGCCAAATCCGATGCAGGTATTACTGTTGATGTTGAATTTGAAACTCATGAACATACAAAACATTTCGAGTCAAAGTATTCAGGTGCTGACTTAGGAATCGTTTTGTCAATTGACCATCCTCAACTGGGTCAGTCACGAAGAGCAGTTCTTATTCAAGCAAAGAGATTATTTTCAAAGTCAAAATCAAAAGAGTTTTCCTTATATTCTCAATATGCCAGTTATAACAAAGAACAAGCTAATTTCCTAAAGGAACTTGCAAATCGCTTTGGTGCTTATAACTCTATATTTTACCTTAATTATACAACCCTCCATCTTCAGGATTTCCAGACAATGAAGCAGCACACATTAGGGCTTTTGAGGCAAATAGCACCTCTTTTTCTCCGTCCTATGGGAAAATTCATCATTTTTTTGATGATTTAATTGAAGAAGGCTTTCTTCCTTTTTTCTATGGAAATAGGCAAATGAATCCAATGGATAGCGATGAAGTAAACAAAGCAAGAGAATGGCGGGCGCATCAACCTGCCTTGAGAGTTAGTGATCTTGATACCGTCCTATCAGTTTCTACAAACAATAGCCCGCCTCAATTAAAGCCATTCTACGATATTATAGGAGAGAGGAGGAGAAGTATCTGCTTCGCCCCGTTTGCCGACTTCTTTTTAATGGCTCTGGCAAGTTCTCGATATGGCAGTTCAAACGAGGAATGGGTAAAACTCGCAGAGGGCAAAACAGTTTCGTTGCCACCTCTGACTAGCACCGATAAGCACCCAACTTTGGATATTGGTAATATGCAAAATCCTCCACTGCCACGCCACACAATAAAAGTTACAGTCCGTAGTACTTTACCGAACGTGGGATAATTCATTACAAAAATTCAAAATTAGCTGTCTCGGACTTTGGCTTTTACTGTCTGATTATGTTTGTAATGGCAACCAATCTTCATCATTAAAAATAGCTTCAATATCTCGCTTGCCGTGTAAAACTCTAAAAATCTCAACGCCGTCATCAATCGGACGATAGAAAATAAGATAATCCGCAAAGCCTTTAACGTGCCACATTCTTAAAGTCCGTAACTTGTGAGAACAGGGCTTTCTCATAAAAATTTTGCCGTCAAAACCTTGTGATTTTTATAAATTGCCTCCAACTTTAGTTGGAGGATTGCTTGTAATCTGAAGCGCGGCTTTAGCCGAATAGGAAAATTTATCAATCATCCTTTTTGCTTTAGCACAAATTGGGCTAAAGCCAAGCGGATTTTATTTTTATCAGAAATTTGGCTAAAGCCTGCGCCTCCGATTCACCTAACCTCCAACTAAAGTTGGAGGCAATTTATTTTTATGAGAAAGCCCTGTATATGCCAATGAATACCGGCGACTTGTCCCGAATTCGGGTTGCCGCCGCCTGTTTAATTTCGCCGATTTGCCAGCAAGCGTTTTCGAGTTGGCGACGCGGAACAGCGGGCAAATGCACTTCGATTCGCGCCCGTTCTTCGTGCCAGAACAAATACGGACGGCTTTCGAGCAAGGACTCTTGCGCTTTCGAGTTTTCGGGGAAAAGAAACTCAGCCGTTTCGGGGACTTCATCGAAATACTCGTCGCGCAATAAATTTCTTTGCGGCAATTCGTCAAACGGCAACTCCGGCTTTTCGTGAAGCAATTTCCGAGCATCGAGAATCGCTTGGATAAAATCAGCGGCGGCTTCGCGGTTATCGAGCAGAAAGTTTTTGAGCCTTTGTTGGTTTATTGCACGTTTCTCAATTTCGTCTTTCCACTCCGCATCGGAAAGAGTTTTCCATTCGTCACGTCGCAAAGCCCATTTGCAGATTTGAAGAAAATGTTGCCACGAATGAAGCGCAACGCCGATATGAAAAACAGCTGAACCGACATAATCAGATTGAAAAAGTTTCAATCCGTTTTCGGAAACGATGCGTGAAAAATTTTCGTTGAGTTTTTGTTGATGGTTGCCGTTTAGTTCGGTTTCAATGGCTTCGGTAAACGGCTTCCAAAATTGACCGCTTTCATATTCGTAAAAGGCATTTCCGCCATAGATTATAAGCAAACAAAAAGGATAACGACCATCGCCTTGCCAAAAATGCCATTCGGTTTTGACGCTCTCAAGAAACTCGTTCCATTCTTCACGATGCGGAATGACGGATAATAACGCTCCGGCTTGTCCCTTTTCGTCAAGTGCAAGAATTTTTTGCCCGAAAAGGCTGTTCCAATCCGTCAAACTTTGAGACATTTGCGCTTGTCCTCCTTAATCAGATTTGCGCTCAAAGATAATCCATATACAACAAGGCTAAAATTATTGCCCCTAAAATCAAATGATAAATCTCGTGTAAATCCGAAAATTGAAAGTTATGTTTTTCGATTGTCCAACGCTTCATCGGATTTTATCGAATTCTTCAGGCTCAACATTTGGAACTTTGGCAAGGACTTTTTCGAGGTTTTCAAGATTGGTGCGATTGGCGCGTTCTTCTAAATAGTTCAGTTTTTCAGCAACCGCAATCAAAACAAATTTTTCCATTTCAGATTTATTTTTTCCCGCTAACTTGCTCAATTTGACTGATAAAGTTTCGGGAAAATCTATCGTTAGAACACTCATTTTATCTCTCCAATCAACTGTAAAAACTCTTGTGGTGTCAAAGCTTTAATACCAAATTTTGTGATGTTTTGAAAGTCTTTGACGTTGTGTGTAACGATTGTCTGCACTTGGGCATTGATAGCAAGTTCCCCGACAAAATCGTCTTTATCATCATTAAAAAGCGGTCGCCATTGGTAAAATATCCGGTGTTTTTCACCAATAAAACACAAAATATCCAAAAAATTATCAATATCCTGTGTTGACAGATTCAAATTCAATTCAGGACGCTTCAAAACATCTTCATATTCTAACACTAAAGCAGTCGAGAGGTGAATTCTGAATTTTTCGCTTTGTAATAATGATAAAATTCTGAAAGATGCGCCAAGTTGAGATTTAAATGCTGAAACCAAAACACAAGTGTCAATAATTATTTCAAACATTTGGACCCAAAACTCCTTTCCACAATAATATTAAAAGAACTACCCCGACAATTATTCGGTAAATGATAAAAATTGCGGTCGAATTTTTTTTCAAAAAAGCTAATAAAAACCAAATAGAAAGATAGCCGACAACACCCGCGACAATTGTTCCGACTGTCAGCGCTATAAAATCATCGCTTGAAAGCAGACTTTTTTGAATCGCTTCCTTGAGTTCAAGCAAACCGCTTGCCGTCACCGCCGGAATCATTAACAAAAACGAAAAACGCGCCGCCGCTTCGCGTTTTTGTCCCGCGAGAAGCCCGCCCATAATTGTTGAGCCTGAGCGGCTTGCTCCGGGAATCAAGGATAAAACCTGCGCAAAACCAACCGCAATAGCATCAAACAAACCAAATTCACGCAATTCCTTGCGCTGGCTTCCGACAATTTCGGCAAAAGCCAATAAAACTGCGATCACGATCATCATCGTCGCGATGATCCATAGATTTTTTGTCGCCGGACCTTCGATTATTTTTTTGAAATACAAGCCGACTATGCCGATTGGGATTGAACCGATAATTATCAGCCAACCGAGCCACGCTTCTTCAGAAAGCCAAACCGGGCGTTTACCATTCGTTCCTGAAAAAAACATTCTTCGTTTTTTCGTGACCAAATTCCAATGGTCACGGACAAATGCGGCGGTGATGCTTAAAATATCTGAAGCAAAATAAACGAAAACCGCAGCGAGCGTTCCGAGTTGGATAACTGCCATTGTCGCCGTGATCTGTTCGGCGTTTCCGTTATAAATATTTGTCCAGCGGCTGGCAAAAACAAGGTGCGCCGTTGAAGAAATCGGTATAAATTCAGTCAGACCTTGGACGATACCAAGAATAATTGCAGAAATAATATCCATATTTGAAAATGGTAAATGGTGAATAGCTATTGGTTGAAAATTTGTTAGAACAAACTAGCAATTTACCACTAACCATTTAACATTAACAAATTACTCTCGGTATTTCGCGCTACCGGCAATTTTATCATATAGCCAAGCGGGAAAAACTTTGCCGAGTTTGACAAAATTTGCTAATTGCCAAGGGAACGCGGCGAATTTTTTGCTTTTTTCGATTGCCCTGAGAAAAAGCGGCATTGCATCTGCAAGTTCCATCAAAAACGGTAGCTTGTTTTTTCGTCCCGAGGTCAGTGGCGTGTTGATAAAACCGGGTTGAATGATCGTGACCGCGACGCCGCGATGCTGTACATCGAGCCGAATACTTTCAAAAAGTGCGGTCATTCCGGCTTTTGAGGCGCAATAAGCAGCCGATTTCGGTAATCCGCGAATTCCTGCAAGGCTTGAAATTCCAACAAGCTGTCCGCTTCCGCGCTCTAACATTTGCGGCAAAACCGCATAAACCGAATTGACTGCGCCCAATAAATTGATGTCAATCACTTTTTTGACGGCTTCGGGCAATAAACTGCGCGTTTCTTCATTGTTTCCGCCGATTCCGGCATTCGCGATCAAAATATCAATTTTGCCGAATTCTTCGCGTAAATCGTCCGCTGCTTTTTGAACTGCTTCTGCATCAACAACATCGCACGCAAAAACCCGCGCCTTTCCGCCAACCGCTTCACATTTTCCGGCGAGTTCCTTGAGCATTTCTTCACGCCTCGCCAGTAAGCCTAATATTGCGCCTTGTTTGGCGATTTCGATTGCTAACGCTTCGCCGATTCCGCTCGAAGCACCTGTTAAAAAAACGACTTTATCTTTCCAATACATAGATTTTTACTTGCTTTTTTCTGAAATAGAAATTAAACCCGACTCAGTTTCGTGCTTTTCTTCGGTATCAATGTCACGACCACGTCTTTTTCTCCAAAGTTTAATGGTTTGATTGACAGGATAAAGCACGACTCCGACAATCGGCACAAATATTGCAAATTGTCTGACTTTGAAAACCAACCAATCTACAAATGGAATTTCCAACCCGAGATATGCTAGAAACATTTGAAACAAAAGCACCAAACCGCCCGCGATAAAACCACAAATTGCTAAGAATATAAGCAGGTGAGCAATTGTTCTGAGGCATTTTGTTTTCCTTCAGAGTCCACGCACAAGCCGTGTCACCGCCAGCGAAGCGCGGCGGTTGGGCAAACTGAAGTTTGGACTCTGAACGAAAACCAAAATGCCTCATTACTTTTGGTCTGACATTTATTTGTTTTCATAAATCAGCAAAGTTCCTCAACGTATTCGCCCAAAACTTTCAACGCTCCGGCCAAATCATCCTGTTTTATAAGCAAATGATCCCGCGAAAATGCCGATAATGCAACGATTGAAATGTCTTCTCCGGCGAGTTTATTCGAGATAAAAGCGAGAAAGCCGACAACTGTAAAATCGAGTTCAATATCGAACGTCAAAAGCCAAAAGCCTTTTTCAATTTTTGCGTCGCGAACTGCGTGGCGAAGCGTTCCGTAATCAATCTCGTCAAGAAGCAGCGTCGTTTCAAACCGGTCTTTGAAAATCATAAAAGGCGCGGTCATTCGCGGGCTGAGTTCGGGATTTTCAAGCAGTTTCAGCCAGTCTTCGTGTCGCAGAGCAACAAGCGTAAATATTTCAGGAGCAACTTCGACGCGTGTTTTTTTCAATATTTCTTCAATTTTTGGTGTTTTCACGGTTTCTCGCCACCAGTAATCCGGCTTTTATCTTTTCAATATCAGGCTCGAATCTTGCTTTTTCGGTTTCAAAAATCTCGATCGCCGTCAATTCCATTTTTTCGCATTCAAACTTTAAATCACAACCGAAACTTTTTTCAAAATGCACGATGAATTCCTCTTCGTTCGGCGTGATGATAAGTTCTCCAATGACGTTTTGGTGATTGAATCCGTGCATCTCTAAATTCCAAACCCTTATAAAATTTGAACATTACATCGAAGTTTCTCCAGCGGTCGAATTTTTGACCCTCGATCTCGAATTCCGCAATCCGGCGGTGCAGTTGCAAGATAACTTCCGCCGTGAAGAGATCGTTCAGGTCGAATTTTATCGAAACAATCTCGGCATCGTGAAAGTCGTAAAATTCATTACTTTCGAGCGCGTTGGCGAGCTTTTCAATATTTTCGATTTTACCGATCATACTTCAACAATGGTCGGAACGATCACGGGTTTTGTGCCGGTTTCTTTTTGCAAAAATCTTTTCAAATGAATTCGTAAGTTTTCCTGAACCCAGTTTTTATCGGAGATTTCTTTGGTTGTCATCGCCGCGATTGCCCCGACTATTGATAGTTTTGCTTTGGCGATAAAGCCATTATTTAGATTAATTCCGGCAACCCCTTGAAAAGAGATCTGAGGTTCACCTGAAAGCTGTTTGGTAACTTTATCAATCATCACGACCAGCGAGATCGAGCCGCCGTAAGCGAGTTTTTTGCGTTCGCGGATGATGTCGTATTCGATTTCTTCGAGCGATTCTTCGTCAATAAACGTCCGGTTGAGATCGCGTTTTTCGACAACCCTGGCGCCGAGTTCATCAATTTCAAGGACATCGCCGTTTTCGATCAAGATCACATTTTCGTCCGTATATCCGGCGACGTGGTTTTTGACAAATTCCTTATGTCGGAAAAGCATGCGGTATTCACCGTGAATCGGCACCAGGTATTTCGGCCGCGCCGTTTCGACCATTATTTTGATGTCTTCCTGTGAAGCGTGTCCCGAAACATGGATCAGACGGCGTTTTTCTTCGATTATATTTGCGCCGCGTTTATAAAGATGTCCGATGAGGCGCGAAATTGCCTTGTCATTGCCCGGAATGATTCGCGCCGAAAGCACGACCGTATCGCCTTTTTCGATTTCCATTCCCTTGTAACTGCCGGTTGCCAGATTCCACAGCGCGGCGCGATTTTCACCTTGCGAACCGGTCACGATATAAACGATCTCGTCATCGGGAAGCGAACGCGCCCGACCTAACTCAACCATCGTGTCGGGCGGAATCTGCAAAATTCCTTGTTCTTCGGCAATCTCAACATTTTTGACCATCGAACGACCGATCACGCAAACCTTTCTGCCAAATTCATGGGCAATATCAAAAACGATTTGCAGGCGATGAATCGAAGAGGAAAAAGTCGAAACAAGGATTCGTCCAAGTGTATGTTCAAAGATTTCTTCAAATGCCGGAATGACGGCTCTTTCTGACGGTGTGCGACCTTCGACCGTCGCGTTCGTCGAATCGCCGAGCAAAACCAACACGCCTTCGTCGCCATATTTGGCAAGCGTTTTCAAATCGTAAGGTTTGCCAATCACGGGCGTTTCGTCAATTTTGTAATCGCCGGTATGAATGATCGTGCCGAGCGGCGTCGTAATGGCGAGCGAGAAACATTCAACCAATGAATGCGAAGCGTGGATAAATTCGATCTTGAAATTACCGATCTCGACAATATCATTCGGTTTAACGCGATGAAGCAAAACGTCGCCAAGCATTTTATGCTCATCAAGTTTTTTCTCAGCCAACGCCATCGTAAAACGCGAAGTATAAACCGGCAAGTTGAATTTTTTGAGGAAATAAGGGAGTGCGCCGATGTGGTCTTCGTGTCCGTGGGTGAGTATCAGCGCGGTCAGATTATCGCGGAATTCGTCCAAAAAATCGAAATTAGGAATCGAAATATCAACTCCGTAAGGTGTTTCTTCGGGAAATCCCATTCCGGCATCAACGACGATCATTTCATCATCGTAACGAATTCCCATACAATTCATTCCAAATTCGCCGATTCCGCCCAGCGGAATAATTTCTATTCTTTTCACTTAATAATTACCTTTTTTCTTGAAATAACAAATAATATGTGAAGTATAGCACAACCTTGCTAATCGAGTCGTTCGATGATGTTTGAAATCAGAAACAAAAAGAGCGGAAATTGTAGCCTTCAAACCCGACTGTCAGCCGTGTTTTTTTTCGCTCCAATTTCCGCCCTAAACCGGATAATT
>JANPDZ010000764.1:0-8474 GCA_031431735.1 Acidobacteriota bacterium
CCTTCCCGACCTGAAATTGATTTGATCTGATCTTTTCAACTCCAACTTGAGAAAAGATGAAGATTTATCAGTCAAGTTAAAACCATTAACAGGTCAGGAAGGTGTGCTTTGCGCCCGCTCAAGTCAATACATATTCAATTCAAAAAAAACAATCCCCATTTAAGACCGCTCAGTAATGATTATTTTTAGGATTGTCCGCGTATTTCGCAAGCAGATTCTTAAGACCCGTCACCAACCATCACAAAACCCGCCCAATATGACGGATGTTTGTATTTTGGATTTTTTAGTAGTTTCAATGATGCCTGCCGCAAGGCTTCCGCTTTTGAAATGTTCTTCCCCGTCAGCAATTGCCGATGAAATTCGAGCATCAATTCCGTCGTGCTGGTTGATTCCACTTTCCATTGACTCGCGACGGTCGTCGGCACGCCCGCAATGAACAATGCCCAACTCATTCCGATCACGCCTTCGCCGTTGCTGACCCGTCCGCGCGCGGTTTCGCAAGCTGAAAGAATGACCATTTCAGCATTCAGGTTCAAATCCTTCATCTCCCACGCTTCCAATAATCCATCTTCATCTCGATTGTCGGCTTTCTGCGAGAGCACGATATTTGAATACATCGGCGAAACATTGTTCAAAATGCCGTGCGCCGCAAATTGCACGATCCGATATTTTGAACTTTCCGTTTTGGCAGTTTCTTCTCTTGCTTCATTACCGACATAAATTTTACTCCGCTGTGCGCCATACATTTTTTGAAGCGAATTAACCAAGCGTTCGGCTTCCGGAAGTGGTTCGAGCTTTTCATCCATAAACACGGTTTTCAATCTGTTGGCTGTTTCCTTGCCGACATTCGGATTGCCGAAAGCGAGAAGCGTCGCGCCGGAAAATTGTTTGCCTTGATTTTTCTTCTTCATCTCGCGCAAAGCGGTCAAAGAAGGTGCGTAAGAAATCGCACTCGTTTCGATCAGATATTTGTTTTGAATCGGTTGCAAAGCCTGAAAAGACAAATCCCATAAAACATCATCAGGAACAATTATCAAATTCGTTTTGTTTTTCAGTTGCGCTTCAGCGGGTTTCAAAAGTAAGTTGAATAAATCCTGGGAATCTTTAGCAAAATCGAGATCGCCTTTCGCCAGTTTCGAGCGAAAACTTTCCGTTTTTTCCGCCAGATCTTTCTGTTTAACCTCGATCGGATAAACTTTCAGTGAAACGGCAGATTGTTTTCCTACTTTTGTTAGGACAAATAAAAACGCTTTATCTTCGGCGATGACATATTCCAGCAATGCGCTTTTATCGTCGGGCAACAATTTACCTGATTCTTCCAGAGTGATTGGCTGCATGTCGCCGCGCTGAACGCGTAAATTGGGATGAGCGGCATAAAGTTGAGTTTGAAAATCTTCAAACTCAAGCCGTTTCGATTCAAGTTTATTTTGTAAATTTAACAGAGAAGCTAAATTGGGCTTTTGTTGCGAATTTTCATCGGAAAGCTGCGCAGTGAACGAAACGAGTTCATTCTTTAAACGTCGTTCTTGCTCCTTTTCCTGAATGGTCATCGCCTTTGTAAAATCAACTTTACCGTTTTGCAGAACGTCAAGAAGCGTGCGTGATTTGGTTCGTTCGGCATATCCAAAACCTTCGCCAACCTTATTTTCAGAAACTGATAAACCGATCAGCATTTTATAAGGCTCAATTAAACTTTCAAAAAAATTCTCCTGTTCATTCTCCGAACCGGCAACTTGGAGGCGCAGACTTTCGATTTTGGTAATTGCTGATTCGAGCGATTTACGTGCCTCTTGCCTTTTATTGCGTGCTAAATAAACTTTGGCGTTGGTCGTCAGAGCTTTAAAATAGGTTATCGGATAATTATACCGCTCCGAAAGTTTGACGGCATTTTCGGCAAATTCAAGCGATTTTGCGAAATTGTCCTGCAGAAAATAGACATCTGCCAGAGCATTTAACGCATCGGCAATCGAATTTGAATCCTCTGCCTCCTGCGCAAGAATCAGACTTTTCTGAAAATATTCGATCGCTTCCGGGTAGTTTCCCTTAAACTTATAAACTAAACCGATATTAAAAAAACTGACAGGGTCTTTTGGTAAAAATTTGGTTTTTTGCTCCTGCGCTTTCAGAAAATATTCCAATGCTTTATCGTATTCGCCGCTGTTAAGATAAACACTGCCGATATTGCTTATGCTAAATGCGATTCCGACATTTGCTTTTATGTTTTCAAATAAAGTTAATGATTTTTGATAAAATTCGAGTGCCTGCTGATGATTTCCCTGACTTTCATAAATATTGCCGATATTCAGCAAAGTTCCGGGTATTACTCTGTTTAAGCCTAATTCCGTGTCCAAAGCCAGAGACTTTTGATGACACTCAAGAGCCATACCGAAGTTGCTTTGTGCCGTATATGCTGCGCCCATATTGTCCAGTGCCGCCGCAATTTTATCTTTGTAATCCATTTCCCGGCTGATTTTTAATGCCCCTTCATAAGTTTTGACAGCTTCCGGGTAATCACCCAAACCGTAAAAGACTCTGCCCATTTCTATTAAAGCCGAAACTTCAAGTTTTGTGTCGCCGATTGCTTTTGTCAATATTAGCGCATTCCTAAAGTTGCTCAGTGCATCGGTTTGACTTGAAGAACTTTGTCCGGCATTGAGAAAAGAAATTGCGGCATCGCGGCTTAAACCCGAATCTTGAAATAGTTTTGCCGCTTCGTTGAAAAAGGCATTTGCTTCAACACCACTGCCCAGTGAACGGTAAAGTCTGCCCAATTGCAGAATTGCGTCGGCTTTTACTTTGTTGTCAGTTATTTGACGAAAACGCCCGGTCGCTTTTTCAATTTTCTCAATTGCTTTTAGTTTTGATTCTTCTTTGTCATCATTCAAGAGCGCGAGCCCTTCGGCAATCGCCTTTTTTCCGGCGACAAACAAATTGTCGTCGGCATTGGCAGCGCGTAATTCTTTTATTTTTACTTCATATTTTCCTGCCGGTGCGTTTTTTTCCAATGAAACGATTTCAAGCCGATAATTACCTGCCGTTTCAGAAATCGCCCACAATGGTTCTTCACCGCGTTTTCCATTCGGGCTGTCAATTTCAAAAAGTTTTTTGCCGTCGGGCGCGAAAAGCGTCACGACCACATCAATTCCGCGTTGGTCGGCAACGACATACAAAAACTGTCCGGGAGTCAGCGCAATATTATAAGCGTGCGATTCGCCCCCGCTTAATTCGCGTTCAATCGGCTTTTCAGCCTCAAGAAGGCGTAAATCATTTTGAGCTAAGACAAAATTTGAAAGTAACAAAATAAACAAAACTATCCGTAGCGGACAAAAATAGGTGGCGGTCATAAAATTTCTCCTGATACCGGCAAGTAAATTAGTGTGAAAATCTACCGCAAATATACACCTCTTTCCAAAAAAATCAAATATTTTTTTGTCCAAATCAATATGCCCGCATTTTCACCGTCTCTTAACAGATAGATCATTTAATCAAACTGTGGCAGTGGAATTATTTTATGTTGTCAACTTGGTAAGTTTATTTACCTGGCTCGTATCAACAAATTGTGAAGAAACCGTGGATGAAACCGCGCACTTCACAGCAAAGTTGCTTTTTCTAATCCCTTTCATCGCTTGATTGAAAATGATTAAAACCCAAATGACACGCCAAATTAAAGATTTAGTTTCTACCGAACACGCCATTAAAAGGAGATATATGAACAAATTTACGATTCCCCAATTTGCCCTTAATTTTTTTGCATTATCAATATTAATATTGGTTTTAACCAACAACAGCCTTGCGCAGGATTGCAATGTTTTAAGTTTTGAACCGTCGCGCCATTTTTCAAACGGTTCGACGACGGTTCGCACGGCGATTGCCGACTTTAACAATGATGGCAAGCCGGATGTCGCGGCGACGGCTCACGATGCTCATTATGTCGGAGTTTTTTTCGGAGACGGAACAGGTAATTTTGGCGGACATATCACTTTAGCGGCAGGCGGGTTTTCGGTTCCCGTCTCGACCGGCGATTTCAACGGCGACGGCAATCAGGATTTGGCTGTCGGCAGCAACGGCGGTTATGTCTGGATCTATCTCGGCAACGGCGCGGGCGGATTTTCAGCACCGGCGCTTTATGCTGCCGGTGGCGGCGAAGCCTATGAAATGGCGGTTGCCGATTTTAACAGCGACGGCACGCAGGATTTAGCCATCGGACATCAATTCGGTGCGCTGAATATTTTGCTTGGCACCGGCAACGGCGGATTTACAATAGCAAACAGCTATCTTTCGAACGCCGGACCCGTTCTGGTTAAAAAGGCAGATTTTAACAACGACGGCAAAACCGATTTGATTACGACCAATCAGCAGGCAGGAAATATTACTATTCTGCTTGGAAGCGGAAACGGCAGTTTTACGGTTACTACTACGACTCTGCCGCTTAACGGATTTATGATTGGAGATTTTAATAATGACGGCAAAACGGATGTTGTTTCCGGCGCGTCGGACGGTGTTACTCTATTACTTTCGTTTGGTGACGGGTTTGGAGGATTAAATGCGCCGACTAGCATTCCGACCGGTCCGTTCGGAGACGCTAAAGAAGTCGATCTGAACGGCGACGGCAGGTTGGATTTTGCGATGTCGAACGGCTCAACCGGAATGGTCTCGATTTTCCTGCAAAACAGCGCGGGTGAATTCGATGTCTCGGGGACGCACTATATCGGAAACGGTCCCGGTTCGTTAAACATCGCCGATTTTAACCTTGACGGAAAACCCGATATGGTTGCGCCGACCTATTACGGCGGAGATATTTCGGTATTGATTAATCAGGGATTTATTGAAGACACAACGCCGCCGACAATTTCCGCACCGTCGAATATAACCACCACAGCGACGAGCACGGCGGGCACGAACGTCGAATACTCGATTCCGGCTGACGATAATAGCGGAATCGCCCCAACCTTGAGCTGTGATTTCCCGTCCGGCAGTTTCTTCCCGCTCGGCACAACGACCGTTACCTGTTCGGCGGTTGACACCTGCGGCAATCATTCAGCGAATGTCGGCTTTCTAGTGACCGTAACTTGTGATTCGCTCGATTTATCACCGCTCGGCGATATACAGGTTGATGCGACGAATGCTGCGGGCGCGGTCGTCAATTTCGGAATAGTTCAAAATGTCGCTTCTGTTAATTTCAGCGTTCCTTCGGGAAGCACTTTCGCAATCGGCACGACGACGGTTAATTATACTGTTACCGAATACTGCGGCAACACGGTTTCGGGAAGTTTTCAGGTAACGGTGGTTGATTCGCCGCCGGTTTTGACGCTTCCAACCAATATTTATACCAACGCGACAAGCAGTCTCGGTAAGGTTGTTGTTTATCCGGCGACCGCGACGGATGCAGTTTCGGGCAATCTTGCGCTCAATTGCGATCACGCTTCGGGCGATACTTTTCCAATCGGGCAAACGGTTGTCAACTGCAGCGCAACGGACGGTGCTGGAAATAACGTTTCGGGAAGCTTTACGATCAATGTTTTCGGCTGTATCGGCTGTATCGCTCCCGAATTTACCGGAATGCCGAATGTTGACTTAGGCGCGATTCCGGGACGCATTGCGGCAGCTGATTTTAACCGCGACGGCAAACTCGATTTAGCCGTAACCAGCCCGGACTCTTCTTTTGTCGGGATTTTTCTCGGACAAGGTAACGGTAATTTTAACCAACCGACCATCCTTCCGGCGGGAGGTTTCTCGGTTCCGGTTTCGGTAGGTGATTTTAACCGTGACAACAATCCTGATCTGGCGGTTGGAAGTTGGGATGGCGTCGTCTGGATTTATATCGGTAACGGTGTTGGCGGTTTTGCTGAGGCAACATATTACCCAGCCGGAGGAGGCGAAGCCTATGAAATGGTTGTGGATGATTTTAATCGCGACGGCAAACAGGACTTGGCGATTGTTCATCAATTTGCCGGACTCGATGTGCTTTTAGGAGACGGAAACGGCGGTTTCGCCGAACCCGTTGAATATCTCGAGGGGCTTGGACCTGTACAGATAAGGGCGACTGATTTTAACAACGATGGTAAAACTGATTTGGTAACTTCTAACGCCCAAGCATACAACGTCTCTATCCTGCTCGGAGACGGAGCGGGGGGATTCACAGTCAATACATTAAATTCGCTTCCGGGAAATAACGGGATATGCCCCGGCGATTTTAACGGCGACGCCAAGATTGACCTGATCGTTAAAGGCGACGATGATTCTTCGGTTTCGCTGCTGATTGGTAACGGACAAGGTGGTTTTAGCGTTGGCAGTAACTATCAGACAGGCGGCAACGGTATTTATAACATAAAAGCCGCTGACTTTAACCGCGACGGCAAACTCGATTTCGCCGTAATGAACGTCTGGAGCAACATTGTTAGCGTTTTCTCGGGCGATGGTCAAGGCACTTTCGGTGCACCATTTATTTTACAAAGCGGAAGTAATCCGGTCGATTTACACATTGCGGATTTAAACAACGACGGAAAGCCCGACATTCAAACGGCAAATTACGGGGACTATAACTTTTCGGTTTATTTAAACAGCACTGTTTTGCAAACGGCCGCCACCCAAACTGGCTCAAACGTGGCAATACAAACCATCGGGGCGACGCTGACTTTTGATAACGTCACAACAGCGGGAACAACGACAGTGACGCCGATTATCGATCCGGCCGCCGCCGGAGAGACGCCGGGCGGTTTTGCGCTTTCCGAATCCATCGCTTTTGAAGTCACAACGACCGCCACATTTTCGGGGCCGGTAACGACCTGCTTTAATGTGCCGAGCGTCAATGATATGGTCGAATTCGACGCATTGCGGATTCTGCATCGTGAACTGAATACATCAACCAATCAATACACGCTGGTGGACCGCACGGCTTCGCACGATTATCCAAACCGGCGGATTTGCGCGACTACAACTTCATTCAGCCCGTTTTATCTGGCGACGGTCAGTAAAAAAGTGAGATCCCTGTTTGACCGCTCGCGCGCCTTCAAATCGGGCAGCACAATTCCGGTCAAACTGCAGATTCTCAACCAAAGCAGTCAGAACATCTCGGCGGCAACGATGTTTCTTACCGCCAGAGGCTTACGCCGAATCGGGAGCAACACGACTTCAACCGTGACGGATGCCGGCAATTCAAACCCGGATTTTACATTCCGTTACGATTCAGGTCTGCAAGGCTATATTTACAATTTGAAAACAACCGGTGTCGCGGCGGGAAGATACGTCTTGAGCTTTTATGCCGGCAACGACCGTTCATTTTTCTACACAGTTGAGTTTGAAGTCAAATGATTCACAAACAAATCGGCAAAATACAAGCCGATTATCAGAGGAAAAAATGAAGAAAAATAATTTTACGATAGCTGTTCTGATCACGACAATAATTTTAACTGCCGCCTTTATTGGCAATGCGCAAACCTGTCCACTGCTGACGGCGGGCTGTCTGGATTACACTTTCGGAAGCGCCGGAACGACTTTAACTTATGTTCCGGGAGTCAACAACAATTTTTCGCTAACCAAAGGAACGATCCAGAGCGACGGAAAAATGTTGGGTTTGTTTGACACACATTCCAATCCGGGAATGGTTTCCACCAATGTCGTCATTCGCTACAATCAGGACGGTTCGCTTGATACAACGTTCGGCAGCGGCGGCATTCTTTATATGAATTGGAATACCCCGACCAATTCATTTGGAAGTGCTTACGCTATTGCCGTCCAACAAGTCGGAACAGAGGAAAAAATCCTTGTTGCCGGAACGGGTTACAGCAGTTCGTCAAGTTTGCGGGTTGACCGCTACAACGCGGACGGAAGTCCTGACAGTTCGTTCGATTTAGACGGCAGTTCATTTATCAACGCGGGTTATGCCCTCGCAATGGCAGTTCAGCCTGACGGGAAAATTCTGACAATGGGTGATGTCGGCGCTTTGGTTCGCTTGAACGTCAACGGTTCGCTCGATACGACATTTGGGAGCAGCGGCATCGTGCAAAGTTCGGCGGTCAGTGCCCGCGCACTCGTCATCCAGTCAAACGGCAGAATTCTTGTCGCCGGAGGTAGCGGTACCGGAAAAGCTGTTTTGACCGTGGTGCGATTTAATTCAAACGGTACTTTTGACGACGGCGGGCGAAAAGATTCGACACCGGGCGATTCATTCGGCACATCGGGAACTGCGTCCATTGATTTTTATTCAGGCGGCGGTTCCAGCACAAATAGCCGTAATAACGTGCTTAAAATTGACGGCAACGGAAAAATTCTGGTGGCTGGCGAGGCTTGGAAGAAAAATACGTCAAATAACGACTTTGCCCTTGCGCGGCTGACGGCAAACGGACAGTTTGATACAACTTTTGACGGCGACGGAAAAGCGACGGTTGATCTTAGCGGAGTCGGCGATTCGACCCGCAGCGTGGCGCTCCAATCGGACGGCAAAATCGTTTTGATCGGAATCGCCAATACTTCTT
>JANPDZ010000765.1:0-2015 GCA_031431735.1 Acidobacteriota bacterium
TGGTTGGAAAAATTAGCACCAACGAAGATCGTCGGTCCGCCAACGGCAACCGCAACGCCAAATTGGTCATCAGCCGCCGCGTCGCTTGCCGTTAGTTTTTGCTGAAACGTCCAGGTCGTGCCGCTGCGGACGAAAACATAGGCCGAACCGGCGTTTGATAAAGGCGAATCGTCGTTATAGGCGCCGACGACGATTGTATTCTCGCTGATCGCCACCGAATAACCGAACTTGTCGGCTAACGCACCGTCATTGGCAAGTAATACTGCTTGTTGCGTCCAAACACCGCCGCTTAGAACATAAACATAAGCCGCGCCGGCCTGCGAAGCGGTCGTACTGTCAAACCGTGCCCCGACAACCATCGTGTTGCCGTTAATTGCGACGGCGTTGCCGTGTTGGGCACCGACACCGCGCGGCGTCGAAGTAATTTTTTGTTTTTGCACCCAACCCGCCATCACCGGCAAAGCCAAAGCTAAACATGCCAGCAAAACCAAACTGCGTAAAATCAATCTAGCTTTTGATGCTCGAAATTGATTTGATTTATAAAACATTGCTTTCTCATTAACGCCCAAAATATTAATTTTCATTGTCATTCTCCCTTTCAATTACTTCACTCAAACTTTCTGCCATCCATTACGCGCAAAATAAAGCAAGATCGGCTCAAAAGTGAAAAAAATGTGCAGAACCACCTTAAAAGCGTGGATTCTGCACATTTACTGACTTTGCGTCAACATTCAATGAACAAAAACCGATGGAACCGGAATATCGTTCGCGATGCCGAACAACACAATTGCTGTTCCCGCAGTTGTCCTTTGGACAAACCACGTCGAATTTGACGACAAAAGTAACGGAAGTCTTTGAATTCGTTACTTTTGTCCGATTTTGCGATTTCCCTAATCGCCCATTGGCCCCATAAAACGCCATTTGCCGCCTTAAAATGCAAAGACCAAATGATTGTATTTGGTTAAGCGACCGGGTTTGCCGTCGTAATTATCAACTTTCGTCCCCCGACGGACGGATTTCTGTAATTCAACCCAAGACACCGAAGCCAACCATTGGTTCCGCGTTTCACCGCCACCGCCCGAAAAAAAATCTCGCTCCGAAGCCATCAAATTTTTCAAAGCAGCGCGGTTTCTTTTGTTGACCGCCGCGCTGAAGCTGGTCCAAAAAGAATTCCAATTGCGGTTGGCGGTTGACGTTTGTGCAAATGCTGAGACAGGAATCAGCAGACAAAAAGCTAAAATCAAAATGCGTAGTTTTTTCATAATTATCTCCTCTGATGAATATCTATTCCTTTTCAAGAAAAAATATTGCGAAATGCAGTTCTCTCAAACCGCGTTGTTATTGTTCTGGCTTCAAGCAAATCATTTAAGCCTTTTGGTTTAAGATTCCCCGACATTTTTCCGTGCCACACGAACACGGCAAATCCGCGCCGACATTGCCGAGGTTGTAATCCAACGTCAGTTCTTCGCCAGCCGCGATTCGCCGAAGACTGACAAAAAATATCCGTCCGCCGACAATTCGCGTAAACAGATTCGGAGTGCAACTGTGATTGATAAATTCCGCGCCGCTTCCGCCCATTGCGCCGTCAATCGCACGGTTTTGATTGATTTGGAAAATATACAAATGCTGTCGGAAGCGTCTGCGCCAAACTTCCTGTACATCAATTTTCTGTCCCGTGTATTCAATCACACGGCGGCGTGCGGGAATGTTTTCCGCTGCGAAAATTCCCCAACGATGAATCGGCGACCGCTTATATTTCAAGTCGAACCGGCAAAACCGTGCATCAAGTTTCGGCTGAGTTTCAGAACTGCCGGGCAAAACGACTTCGCGGACGAACGCCGTCAATTCGGGGTTATGAATGATGTTGTTCTCAAAAACTTTTGTATTTTCCATAAAACTCAATAATTCGGGTTTATACCCTTTGGCTCACTAAATACTGTCATCGTTAGTTCCGGCATAAAGTTGGCGTTTGATTCCGCCGCCGTCTATTGATTTTTTGACGTAAATACTAGAAA
>JANPDZ010000766.1:0-10500 GCA_031431735.1 Acidobacteriota bacterium
CAAAATCAGTTTTTTGTAAAAGTGCAAAAAAGTCCCAAAGTAGTTTATTGGCTGCTTTGAATCAAAAATCAAGCCTTTATTTTGCTTACATTTAGAAACTTCATTTCAATTTGTCAAGCTTAATTTTCGTCCAAAGTCTAATAAAGAGTCTTTATTCATCCCTCATCCCTCATCCTTAAAGTTTAGCGGCTCAATTCGTGGTGCAGCCACGCTTTTGCCATATTCCAATCGCGTTTGACGGTCGCCGCCGAAATCTTTAAAACTTCCGCCGTTTCGGCAATGCTCAAACCGCTAAAAAACCTGAGTTCGACAATGCGCGCCTGTTGATCGTCTATTTCCGCGAGCTTGTTTAAAGCTTTGTCCAACGCCAGCAGGTCAACTTCGTTTTCTTCCGTCGCGGCAACATAAAATGCTTCTTCAAGCGGTAGATTTTCTGCCGAACCGCCGCGCTTTGCCCGATGTTTTGTTTTCGCGTAATCAACCAGAATCCGCCGCATCAGATTTGCCGCGATGCCGAAAAAATGCGCCCGATTCTGCCAGACGACGCGGTTTTGTTCGACCAATTTCAGATACGCTTCATTGACCAGCGCGGTCGTTTGCAGAGTATGCTCGGCGCGTTCGCAGCGCAAGTAATGATGTGCTTGACGGCGTAATTCGTCATACACAAGCGGCACGATCGCGTCCAAAGCCTCGCGCCGTCCGTCGCTCCATTCCTGTAAAAGCTGTGTAATGTCCGACGTTTTTTCAGCCATAAATCATCGTTTTGCATAGAAATTACGCCGTTAAAACCGATAAGTCAAATTTTTTTCAAAACTTTTGAGCCAATTTTCACGAAACTGTCGCGTTTTTATAAATGAGCCTGCAAAAAACGAATTGAGGCAGGCATAAATTTATTATTTGAAATACGAAGGAGAAAAATATGAAACGTAAAATCGCAGTAACATTAGCATTGTTAGTTATGAGTTTTGGAATGGTCGTTGGCACAAACGCCCAAAAGGGAAAATTGTTCAAAGGCGTTGATTGGAAAAAAACGGCGGAAGCCGCCCGCAACGGCAACACGAATGCGGATAAAGACATTTTGGCACGGATTGACGAGGCATACAACGAAAAAACGGGAGCCAAAGACGAGATATTGGATTCGTCAGATTCCTACGGCTTAACGGGAACGTGGTATGTCACTGTGCCTGGAGCAACGCCCGAAGAAAATTTCTACGCTTATCATACTTTCGGCGAAGACGGAACTTTTGTCGAAACTTCGAGCCTTTTGGTTACTTTAACGGAAGGACCGGCGCACGGCGTTTGGGCAAGAAGCCGACGCGGATATATTTTGACTTTTGAATTATTTGCGTTTGATCCCGAAAATCAAGTTCAGGTCGGCCGCGTCAGAGTCCGCAACTATATTCAATTGAACGGCCGACACAATTTTACAGCTGATTCGGCGGTTGATTTTATCGAACTTGACGGCACTGTCATTCCGAATATTGCGACCGGACCTTTTACGGGCGAAAGAGTTCAATTACGCGGAATTAACTAAAAATTTGTAAATGACAGGTTGCTGATGGCTGAGAGTTGCAGTTTGGAATTACTGTGGTTCTCAGCTTTTTTGTTAGTCTTTTGAATCGATTGGAGAATGTTTATCGAAACCTATATAAATTCGAGCATTGGCGTTTTTTGCCAAACTTTGTAATGTTTCGAGTTCGCGAAGGCGCAAAAGCGCGGGATTTTTTGACAGCGTTTCAGCGGATTTTGCCAGACCTTCTAATGATTTTATCTCGGCTTTTTTTTCAAATGTTCAATTTCCGCTTTTATTTCGGCTTCTTTTCTCTCTATTTCCGCTTTTACTTCGGCATTTTTGCGCTCGGCTTCCAGTTTTTGTTCGCTTTCCGTCCGGTTAATTTCCGTTTGCATTTGGGCACTGATCTTTTGGACTTCGGCTTTCGTGCGGGCTTCGACGAGTTGCGCTTCGCTCATTCGCTCCTAACTTGACCGAGGCAGATGGATTTTACTATTAAGCAAAGATTTTGGAAAGATTTTTTTGAAACTAAACGCCGAATTGTTTCAAATGATGGTCAAGATGTTTGGAAGCTAAAATCGCCCATTCTTTGCCGCTCAAATTTCCAAACTTAAAATGCGGCGAAAACTCAAAATCGCTTGGCGCAGAACAAAATTTTCCGATGAATTCGAGCAGAGTTTTTCTGTCCGCTTCAAAATCCGTCGGCGGTGTGCCGTCTTTCATCTGGTCAACACGCGGCGAAGTCGGCACGTTTTTCGGAATCGGAATGACCTTCAAGACCAAAAACTTGAGCAAAGTTCGGCTCATAAAACTGCTCGCATCTTTCGCTTCGCCCATTTCGCCCAACGAGATTCGTAACTGGTCAGTAACGTGGCAAATCATTTGATTGACATTCATTTTGCCCCAAGCCGCTTGATTTTCAGGCGTTAGCTGATTGATTCGGGAGATAATTTCATCGCGTTTTTGTTCATCAAACAGATTCATTTTTTCCAACCTCGCAGTTCATAATATTTGTCTTTCGGCTCGCCCGTCCAACCGTTGATGCCCTGTTTTGGAAGCCACCAAAGATGAATGAACAAAGGCGGAATTGCGGCAACGGCAAGCGCAATCCAAAACCAAAAGATGCCGAAATAGTATGAAATTGTCGGGAAAATAGCGATTGTCAAAGCCGCTTTCAGAAGTTTTCGCCAACGCGGAGTTTTTTCCTCGAAATGACCGAAGATAATATGTCCGAGAAGCAAAAATATCGCAATAATCGCAATTTCAAACCACATTTCTATCTCACAGGTCGCGGAAAACTCACGGGAGATTTGTTTCCCGCTTTGTCAACGGCGCGGACACCGAAAAAATAATTGTCTTTTGACATTTCCTTTGCGGTATAGGTTAAAACATTGCCGACAAAAACCGAATTTGTCCAAACCGCGCTCGTCGTATCGCGCCAGACGACTTCGTAACCTGCCAGATCCGCGTCCGCGTTGGCGTCCCATTTCAGATCCGTGTCGTTCGTCAGCCGCGCCGTGACGATGCCGACGTTTTTCGGTTTGGCGGGCGCGAGCGCAAGACTTGCGAGGCTGATCAGATTGACCCGCGCGACGTTCGCGACATATTCAAAGTCAACAAATTCTGGCAGATCGCCGTATTGAATGCCGTTTTCGGTGCGGACGTTTTGATGCTGGCGCGTGTAATCTTCGTTCGGTTCGGTAAATCTGACGGCGGCAAATCCGCGTTCGAGAAATGGAATATGATCGCCGCCGCGTAAATACCGATCGCGCCGATACATCATCCAAACGCTGAAAGTTTTCAAGTATTTGTCGGATTGTTCCTTGATAAACCTTGCCAGCTGCCGCGCCGCCGAATCGTTTTCACCGCCGACACTACGGCGCGTATTGCCTTCGGCTTCCGATTCGTTTGACGGAACGCCTTCGCTAAAAACGCGCACTTTATTGCGGTCAGGCGAATTTTTATAACTCGTCGTGCCGCCGATGATGTCGTTCGTGAACATTCCCTCGATGTCCATTTTTTTCTCGACGGCTTGTTTGGCAAAATATGTCGCTCCCAAAAGTCCCTGTTCTTCGCCCGCGACGGTCATAAAAATGATGGTTGCGTCAAACTTTCGTTTGCTCATCACGCGGGCAAGTTCAATCACCGCCGCCGAACCCGAAGCGTCGTCGTTTGCGCCGGGCGAATCGCAGGTTGCGTCCGCGGGATTAGCGCACATCGAATCGTAATGCCCCGAAACGACATAAACGCGCGTTGGATTGGTCGTGCCTTTGAGCGTCGCAACAATATTCGTGACATTGATCGCGACGGGAACGCGCCCGCGCGGCGGCGGCATCGCTTCCTGCAAATAGGTCTGCTTCTCAATCGTCAAACAACCGCCGCAATCCGCGCTGATCTTGCTCATTTCCCCAAAAATCCAATCACGCGCCGCACCGATTCCGCGCACCGGATTATCCTGCTCGGAATTCGTGTTGCGCGAACCGAACGAAACGAGCTTGAGAATCGTCGTTTCGATATTCTTCGCCGAAATTTCCTTGAGCATTTTCTGGATTTCGGGATTAAGTTTTTCTTTTGATTTTTGCGCGAATGAATTCACTACAAAGACACAAAGACACAAAGCAATCACGACAAAAAAATTAGTTTTCATAGTTTTGAATTCGGTACTGTTAATATAAGCCAAAAGTCGGCGAAGCCGACAAATTTAATAGCGTCGGGAGCATCCCGACGTAGTGTCAAACAATCAATCTGTCCCTGAAAGGGACTAATAATCAACGGTTTTGTTCGACGCTTTCAGCGTCGGATGTTTTGTTTGGCATATTCGTCGGGATGCTCCTGACGCTATTAAATCAGTCGCTTTCAGCGACAAAAAACCTTATGTCAAGAGAACCTGGCGAAAAGAAAGCTTGATACCACAGATTAGCACAAATTTACTTTATTTCAACCGCATTGAAACACGCTATTAAACGGCAAATCTTCGCACTCGTAACAAATAAAAACATAAACCGAGCCGCAATCGCCGATCACTAAACCCGGTGCTTTGTGATGCGGGTAATCTTCAAATACATCGCTTCCGATCGTTAAAAGATGTTCCATTTCTCTACCGCAATTGCAGATCGGTATTTGCGGACGCTGAATCCAATCCGGGTATCCGCCGATCTTAATGCCTCCGTGGGTTGATAAATGATTCCGGTAAAACTCTTCCATTTCGCCGGTCAGCAAATTTCTTTCTTCTAAACTTAAAGCCCAATAGTCAGGATATTCAATTACTTCGCGAAGAAGCACAACGGAAGGCGCAGGAGTTAATTCGTTTTCGGGAAAACTCGCTTTCGGGATCGTTTCGAGTTGTTTTATAACGCTTTCTTCATTTCGCCACGCAATTCGGCAGACCGGGGAATAATCGGGTTTATGGACGCGTGGACACCATAAAAGCTGAAATATGTTCGTATCGGGCGGAAAACGCATCAGCGGAATATCTTCGGCGCGAATTTGAAGAATCGGCACATAAGCGTCGTTATGCTTGGCATCCCAAACCTGAACGCTCAGCTCCGATCTCCAATCATCCCAATCGTATTCGTCCCATAGCGGTTGTTCGGGAACGTCGCAGCAAAACGATGGTTCATCTTCCGACCACAGAAACAATCCGCCGAGTTTGGTTGCGTTGATTGCAGGTTCTGCGCCCTGTTGAGGCAAAATCCTGACGGACTTTCTCGTGCGTCCTTTGAGCGACGGAATCAGCTTGAGAATTCCTTCTTCCATAGAAAATCACCTGTCTAAAACATCAAATGCCTTGAGCGTTGAGCCATCCGCCGAACACGCAAACTTTACGCCATCGCGTATTCGGTATATTTTCGCAAAGCCGGAGATTTGAAAGCGAGCACGATCTTATCTTTCGGCACCCCGTATTTTTCTAAATCGGTCGCCACGCCTTCTTCGGTGTTGTCTTCCTGAATCCAAATTTTATCGTTGATGATGTCGAGATGAATAACCGCGTAATGCGTTCGGTCGTAGCCTTCCCACGCGATATTGAACAAAACATAATGATTACCATCGCGGTCAAAAACAGTTTCGACCATGTTTTCGTCAGCGTGTTGGGCATTTGCCGCCCGGTAAAATTCAGCGTGTTCACACAAAACCTGCTCGATTATTTCTCGCAATCCAGTTATTTCTTCCATTCCACAATCACCTCTTTTTCCACGTCGAATCCGATTATCTTCAGCCCGATACCTTTAACCAAAATTCCGCCTTTTTCTCTGCCGAAAACGTCGCGCACAATTTCCATCGGAACGGCGAGAAACAATTCGCGGTCAGGCTCGGTTTGCTCGATTGCCGTGCGGTAAATGACAAATTGACCGATAGCCTGATGTAAATCCTGCATCTTCGATTTGCCGATAAAAGTTTTAATTTCAACCGCGATTTTTTCTGTGCCTTTCTCGGCGACAATCAATTTTTCCGCCGCTAAATCAACAAACAAGTTTTCATTATCGTCCCATTTCAAGCTATACGGGTCATCCGTAATCGTCCACCCGTCTTTTTCGAGCGCACGACAAACTTTATCGTGAAAAATATCTTTGGCAGGCATATTTCAAACTATAAATTACTTGTCCAAAACATCAAAAGCCCTGAGCGTCGCGCCGTTCGCCGAATAGAGCAAGCCGCTGGTTTCGTCGGTCGTAAAACGCGCGTCGGGCTCGGAAACTAGAATAAATCGCGCATCTTTGCCGGTGTGAACATTGACACCGACCAAGCCTTTTTTATCAAATGGCTTCGGCAGATCGGTGTAAAAATACATATAATTCCCCTGAAGTTCGGCAAGGCGTTTACGGCGCAGGAAGTAATCGGAAAGGCGTTCGACCTGGCGAATCGGGTCAATTCTGTCGAGAAAACTTTCCTGTATGTCGGCGCGCGAAGGTATCGCTTTACTGATGATTTTCCCGCGAATGCTCGTTGGTGTGATGACCTGCAAACCGTTGATACGGCTCAGGAAATTCGGCGTTCGGGCGGCAATGCCGAAAACGCTGATTTGATTCGTGATGTAAGAACGCGCCGAATTTGTCGCGAGTGTTGTCAGATCGAACGACGCGAAACGCGTTCGCAAACCTGACCAGCGAAGCGACAAAATCGAACGCGCCGCGCTTGCCCCGCGCACGATATTCAGCGCGGAAGTCGCCAGTCCGCCGTAACGAAAATAAATTGCGGCGGCACGCAGCGCAATGCCCGCGACAATCCGGAAAACGCCGCGTGACGGTGCCTTGTGTTTTACTCTCCACAACGATTTCGGATTTGGGATTTCGGATTTGGGATTTCGATTATTCTGATAGTTATAACCAACTTTTGCGACTTGATTTATTTCGTTAGATTGATTTTTCAAATCCGCATTCCGCAATCCCAAATCCGAAATTGAGAATGCCGCGATTTCATCTTTTCCGCCGACAACCGCCTGTCCGCTTTCGTTGACCAAAACAAACTGCGCTTTTTCGATGTCGTGTTCAAATTTCGCCGTTCTTTTTCCGTTTCGTGCGTCAAGCGTGATCAAATCGTCTTTGTCGGCGATCAAAATTGTTCCTGAGTTGGCGAAAACAAAATTCGTCAAACCCTTGTCCGCGCCTTTGTAGCGCCAGAGAGTTTTGCCGTTTTTCGTGTCAATTGCCGATACGCCGAATGAGCCTTTTTCTTCCGTTTCGCCGTCCTTGATGCGCGTAAATTGTCCGCCTGTTCTGACGTATAAAATATTTCCGACAACCGCCATTTCCGCGCAAACGCCTAGATCTTTGGCTTCCCAATCTACTTTATTTGTTTTGCGGTTGATGGCGCGCGCCCTTCCGCGACCTGATGTGTAAAGATATTTTTCGTCAAAAACCACATCGGCTTCGGTCAGCGCGAGACCATCTTCGTTGACCTTGAATTTTTCTCGCGTTCCTTCTTTGCCGGTTCGCGCGTCGTAACTGGTCGCGCCTTCATAAAACAGATAAAGTCTGCCGTCGAGTATCAAAGGCGGACGATAATTGTCGAGCGTGTAGGGAATTTCGCCGTCGGAATCAAACCGCGAAGGCATCATCTGGACATCCGATTCCAATTCTTTTTTCCAAAGTTCGTCGCCGTTTGAAAGCCGGAAAACGTGAACGACGGGCGTGCGTTTGAATTCTTCGCCCGTTTTGCCTTTTGCTTTTTTGACCAAAATGACCGCGAGCAGATCATTTTGCGGATCAACCGCCAGCTGCATCACGTCGCCTTTGACCTTATCGGAACGCCAGAGCGTTTCGCCCGAAAGCAGGTCAACCGCCTCGACGCGCGATTTGTCGCCTTCGTCCGAAGAAACCAAGATCAAATCGGTCGAAGGCACGGGCGTTATAGAAGTTTCATCGAGACCCTTTGTTTTCTTGCGCCAAAGCCTTTCGCCCGTCTGCCCGTCAAGCGCGTAAAGAGAATTTTCGCTGCCGGCGAGAACAATGCCGAAATCGGTCGTTTGATAAAACTGAATTTTTCCGTCGAGATTCGCTTGCCAAACAGGCTGCGCTTGGGAAACAGCCGCGAAAAGACACAAAAGTAAAGCTAAAACTTTCATAAGATTAATATAGCTTTTATTTGATCGGTTGGAAAGAATTCTGCGAAATAATTGAATCCGATATACCTTGCTTTTCCAAAGAACAACGACCGTGCCGCTAAATTGGTCGGCGATCGAACGCAAGCCCGAATCGAGCTTTTGATATTCGCTCGTGCCGCGCGTTACGGTTTTTTGCTTCTGATTGTTGTAAGCCGAATCAAACCAGATTCCGCCGACATTGTTAAAGGTCTTTCCGCCGACGCTTCGGGTTGCGCCCGCTTCGGAATTTGGCTTTTTCGGATTTTCGGGCGCGGAACGGGTCGTTTTCAGTTTCGGCGCAGTTTCTTCATCTGTCGGCTGATCATCTTTTGATGTTGTTTCTTTTTTATTTTTATCCCGCGTCTTACTATCTTGCTGAATTGCCGCACCGCTGGCATTTGGCTTTTTGACTTCGTTTTCGGTCCGAACCTTTGCCAGATCGTCTTCGCCGTCCTTGGCGGTTGTCGGTTTTTCGTCCATTACAGGCGCAGGCGTCGCCACAATTACTGGAGCGTTTGATTCCGGCTCGGCAGATTTTCTGTCTGTCGGCACGTTTCCTATTGATGTGTTTGAAGCAGAAAGCGGTGTCGCACTTGTTATTACAGGCGCATTTGCGGCGGGCGCAGATGAATTCGTTGCTGCGGCTGCCGTATTTGAACTCGAAGAAATTGACGAATTAGCCGGTGCTGCAGGTTTTTCCATTTGGGATTGTTTGTCCGCCGAAAAAGAAACGTCAGAATTATTTGAAGTCAGATTTTGCAAGGCCAAATAGCCAAAAAATCCGCTGAACAAAACAACGAGCGCACCCATCGCATAAGCGATCTGCGGAAAGACGAAAAATTTGCGATACCAGGGCGTTGCCACGGCGGCAATTTCCGCCAGAACAACAGAAGAAGCGGTTTCAGTTTCCGCTTCCGAATTTAACGCGATGACATTTGACAGAATTTTTCGGCACCGTGTGCAATCCGCCAAATGCGCCGTCGAAAACTGATGCGCTCCTTCGGGCAATGCGTTTTCGGCGAACGCGGAAATTTCATCTGCGCCAAGGTGGGAATCGAATGAAGCCGCAACTTGACCCGCCCGCGCCTTTCGCAGAATTGCATCAATTTCCTTGTCGAATTCAAATTCCATTAATCAAAGTGTAAAAGTGAAAATGCGCAAAGGTGAAAGAGTTTGGTTGTCAAAATTGGACTTACCTTTTTCACTTTTTACTTCTTTCACTTTCAAATAACCAACTACAGAACGCTTCCCCGCAAAATTTCTTGCACGAGCGCGAAAATTATCAAAATCGCCGTCAGTTTTTCAAGACTGATCCCGAGTTTTGATGCCGTTTCCGACAAATATTTTCTGACCTCTTCTGCGCTCCAATTGTGCTGAGTCTTCAGTATCTTTTCGACCGAACTGCGAATTTCGGTCTGAATCCTCACGATCTTGCGGCTCGCGGTCGCTTCGTGATAACCGAATGTCTGCCCGATTTCCTTGAGCGTTATTTCGTCGTAATAATAAAGCTTCAAAAGCAATTTATCGTCCGCGCTGAGCCCGGCGATCGCCTGATTCAACGCTTTTGAAACATCGCGCGTTAATTGTTTTTCGTCAAAAATGTCCTCCGCGTTGTCGTGATGCGAAATGACCGCTAAATTTTCCGTTTTTCCCGCCGATTCATTCGCCAGATTTTCAAATTCACGCGCTTCTTCGACCTGCACGAACTTTGATTGTTTACGAAACTGGTCAACTGCGAGTTGCGAAACGATCGCCCGCAGCCAGCCGCCCAAACTTCCGCGTCCCGAATAATACGAGAGCTTGGACTTTAATTTTCCGTCCTTATCGTGTTTCAATCCGTAAAGTTCCGCCCAGATCGAACTCGCCAGATCGTCGGCATCCTCGGCTTTCGGCGCGCATTTCCACGCCGCCGCTTTGACCGTTTTGTCCTGCATTCTGACCAAATCACTCCACGCCGTTTCATCGCTTTTTTCGCAAGCCAACACCAGACACAGATCATCGGCGCGAAGATCGTCAATAAACGCTTTGATCTCTAAAGCGGAAGCGTTTTCATTATCGCGAAACAGATATTTTTCGAGCGATTTACAAATGCGCGGACGCACATCTTCGGTCGCCAATCCGCGCGGATTCTCGGCACGCGAGATCAGACGCGCAATTGATTCTTCGATAATCGTTTTGTGTTTTTCGGCGGCAACAGTCACAATTTTTTCAAACGAGAAATTTTAACACTAATTTGCTGAATTCGTGGAACACAGGAGCACAATCGTAGGGCAAACGCATCTAAATTTCGCTTAAAACCTTCATTAGATAGTTTTCATCCCAACCTGCCTTTTTTCTTTTACCTTTGATTCCTCTTTTACTACTTTTCTCTTGCTTCAAGAGATTTAATCCGAGATGTCTGATGGTT
>JANPDZ010000767.1:0-3198 GCA_031431735.1 Acidobacteriota bacterium
ATCGCTAAAAAAGACAAAAACTGCGAAAAAATTTGCCAAAAACTTGCAAAAAAGCGTCAAAAACTTGCAAAAAATATTGCCATATTTGACATATAAATCTAAGCTGTATAAGCATTTAACTACTTTTTAAGGAACGACTAAATAAGTCTTTATTTTGATAAACTACTCAAAATGAGTGTTTACGAGAGTTATAAGCGGAAAAAACCAGCCGAATTTCAGAGGCTTGTCGGTGTCAATTATGGCACTTTTCAAATCATTTTACAAAAACTTGAAAATCAAATTGAGCGTTATAAAAGTGCTAAACCGATGCGAAAAAGAGGCATTAAAACCAGTTCATTGAGTTTGGCAGACCAATTATTATTGACAATGTTGTATCTTCGACAATATCACACTTTCTTGCAACTAGCTGATATGTTTGGGATTAGCGAAAGTTATGCCAATAAAAGATACCATTTTATCAATCGACGTAGCTGATTAGGTCTTTGGCTTTTGGTCTTTGGTTTTATTTAATGTCAACCCTTTGATTTTCAATCGAGACACTGAAAAATAAGCGGATTGGTGAGAAATTCAAAAGCCAATCGGCAATTTCTTTCAAAAACCAAAAACCAAAAACCAAAGACCTAAACAATTACGATTTTATACGCGCCGATTCTTTCTTGAAGTGCGCCATTATAGAGTCCGCGACAAAGGTAAAGAGTTTGTTCAAGGCGTTCTTGAACAATTTTAGATGGTTTCGAGATGCGAAACTTAAAACTTTTAGTTATGATTTTATCAGCGACTTTCATTATTATCCTAATGATTGCTTGAAGGGCGTTCAGGCTCTATACGTAGCTTGTTTGCCTGTTTTTCAATATAACAAAGTTTCTCATTTTTCTCTAATCTCGAATCCTAAGATACGTTTGGACAACCGCTTAAAAACACCGATGCTGTTGAACGCGCTAAATCTACGACCAAACGCGCTACGCGTTACGTTATGGTCATAGTCTTGCGCTAATTCTTGATAAAACTCTTGAACTTAAAAATAGCCTTCCGAACAATATTCTGAAAGACCTTTTAAATTGTTCTAAAAACTGTGATGATATTACAAATAAACAAGCAGAAATAATTGAAGACATTCTCAAAAAAACTTTAAGATTTGATTACTCTAAACTAATTTAGAGTTTCAACTTAATAACCTCTGAACCTGCCAAAAGATACGCGCCCGCGCCGTAAACTTCCCAACTTTCGGCATCGAAATTTTTGCGCGGGTCAGCACCGATCGGCTGTGTCCAACCGACTTTTCCTTCCCTGGTGACGAGCGTATTCAAGCCTGTCCACGCTTTTTTGACCGCCGGAAGATATTTTTGGCGATCGAGAATCTTGTTGCTGATGCCCCACGCCAAGGCGTAAGCGTAAAAGCCCGAACCGCTCGCTTCGCCGCCCGGATAAGATTCGGGATCGAGCAGACTCGAACGCCAGAGACCGTCAGTCTGTTGTAAAGATAAAACACGTTCCATCATTTCCTTGTAAATATTTTGGTAAAATACGCGCTTCGGATAATCTTTCGGCAGCTCTTTCAAAAGCCTGACGAGTCCGCCCGCAACCCAGCCGTTGCCGCGGCTCCAAAATATCTTTTTGCCGTTTGCTTCGCGCTTGCCTTCGCCTTTTTCATTGATCAAATACGAAGTGTCGCGGGCGAAAAGATTTTCTTCTTTGTTATAAAGCAGGTCGTGGGTTTCCATAAAAAACTTATCGTTGAGATCGAAATAAATTTTGTCATCAAGCGTTTTGCCCAATTTTGCAAGCGTCGGCGGTGCCATAAAAAGCGCGTCGCACCACCACCAGATGATTCCGTGTTTTTCGACCTCTCTGCTCTTCTCGGTTTGAATGCGGCGGATCGCATCAATCGTCGGCTGAATCATTTTGCGATCTTTTTTCAGACGGTAAAGGTCAATATAGGTTTGCGAAATGGCAATGTCGTCGGCGTGGTCAAAACGCTTGCCGATCTGCCACTTGTTCTTTGCGCCCATTTCCATCAAAGCATTGAGGATTTCTTTTGATTTGGTGGTTTCATAGGCGGCAAAAACTCCTGCGTAAAACGCGCCGTTTGTCCAATCGAAAAGATCGTGTTTCGGGTTTTTCAATTGCCAAGCCGCTACCTCGAGCATTTTTGCCTTGATAAATTTGCGCTCAAAAATATCTGCGTTTTGGGCGCTGATATTGACGAAACAGCAAAGCAAAAGTAAAACCGACACAAGAATTTTTTTTCGCATAGATTATTTTTGGAATCTTGAGCCTTATAGTCAAAAAACAAACAGGCTCAAGATTTACGACTCAAGATTTAGTAGATCCAATTTTGGATTTTAGATTTTGGATGCGCGGATTCTCAAACAATTCAAAGCCGCCGGTTTTTGCCGGAATTCAGAGTTTGGATTGACATTTTATCCGACATCCGACATCCGACATCCCAAATTTGAATCTACTGAGACTATTTCAACTGACAGATGTCCAGAACATTCATATCGGTATAATCGAGATTTTCGCCGCCCATCGCCCAGACGAAGCTGTAATTCGACGTTCCGACACCCATATGAATTGACCACGGCGGCGAGAGAACGACTTGTTCGTTTTCCATAATCATCGTCCGCGTGTCTTCGGTTTGCCCCATAAAATGCATGATTCGCGCTTTTTCGTCGAGATCGAAATAGAGATAAACTTCCGAACGACGTTCGTGAATATGCGGCGGACAAGTATTCCAAACGCTGCCGGTTTCGAGCGTCGTCAAACCCATTACAAGCTGCGACGAATCGCAAATACCGGGAATAATTAACTGATAAACCGTTCGCACGTTCGATGTTTCGACTGCACCGAGATTCAGTTTTTTCGCGTCAGCGACGGTTAAAAGTTTCGTCTCAAATCTTTTGTGCGCGAGCGTCGAAAGCAGATAAAATTTCGCCGGATTGCTTGCATCATCCGATTCAAACGAAACATCCGCGCTTTCTTTGGCGATATACAGACAATCCATTTTGCCGAGTTCGTATGTTTCGCCGTCAACCGTAATTTTGCCGCGGCCTTCGGCGATGTTGACCGCGCCCATTTCGCGGCGGTCGAGAAACGGTTTGCCTTTCGCCGATTCGGGTTCGGTGTGCGCGGGCAGCGAAATTTTTTCGCTCACAGGACACGCGCCGCCGACGGCGATGCGGTCGAAATGCGAATAAT
>JANPDZ010000768.1:0-3748 GCA_031431735.1 Acidobacteriota bacterium
CGCGCAGTAAAACCCGCACCGGATTAATTGAATAATCCGCCCACCAATTCGGCGGATCAACCTTTTCGATAGTCGGCGTTTGTGCAAATAAACCCGTGCTTAGAAATAAAATACCAAATAATACTCCAAGTAATAACGCCCTCATAAATTTAATCTTCATAAATATTTATTCCGCCTACTAACCGATTCCAATAAAAAGCTAATCCAAAACTCAACAAAATAAAAAGCACCAACGCCAAAACAAATATTGAAACAGAAACAAAAAAAACAACCGAATCCACCGAATATCTATACAAAGCCGTGAAACCCGAAAGGCAACAAAATACTGCCAGCAACAAAATAAAACTCAAGATCGCGTTTCGGTTTCCTTCCGTAATGCCTTGCGCATACTCTTTCGAAAATTTCACCAACCCGATCGAAAGCCAAAACCAGGCCGAAATAGTGATAAAATAACCGGGCGAATCGGTCAACGAAATATGTTTATATTCACGCCAGATCACAATTATTGAAATCGCTATTGTTGCCAGGGCAATCAGGTATCCGAACCAATTAAAACGTTTGATCAATTCGCCTGACAATGCAAAAAGTCGCGGAACTTTTTTTAATGTTTCTTGAGTCATTTTTTATCGGTTTTCGTTTAATTCAATAATATTATTTCAGATTTTCAAACTGTTAAAGAAACTGACAATCCCAACTCCATTCACCATCACAATTCTTATAAAAATATGCCGTTCCATTATCAACCCAAGTCCAACCAGCTTTATCTTCTGTGCCAATTTGAAACACAAAATTCTCCAATCTTGTGATATGTTGAACTTCATCGGGAAAACCTCCGACTTTTGTGCATGCATACCGATTAAATTGGTTATCAAAAGCCGCAGATGCATCTTCATCATTAATTACAGACCTCAGATTAACCAAACTCCAAGCCGTTTCCCAACCAGGCGCATCATCTTCGACCAATTTCCACTTTATTGGAAAAGGACGAACAATACTTGTGAAATCTAACTCAGTTAACGGAACTAAATCTTCAAGTGATTGATATTCTCGGATTAACCAGCCTTCCCCGTTTGGCTTGTCAAATGGTAAATCTTCTTGATTAAAAAAAACCACCACCAGTTTAGTGCCGAATAATTCGGTCGGAACAAACGGTAATTCCGCAACATTTATTTGAAGTAAAGGAAACATTTCTTTTCCTCTGTAAATCGGCAATCCTTCATTTTCAAAGCCAACACCTTTGCCAAACCATGAAGTTCTCGGGTCTTCGGGCGGACGAAAACCGCCAACTTGAGCAATAGACGATTGCTGGAGTTTTGTTTTCAGCTCATCTAACACTTGTCTAGCTTCAGGTGTCATTTTTTGTTTACCGCCCGTAAAGCTCGGTCAATTCAGCTAATCTTTCAGCAATTTCATCCGAAAAATCTTCCGCTTTGCAACGCCATTGCCAGTTCCCGGAAGTCGTCGCCGGCAGATTCATCCGCGCCTCGTTCCCAAGTCCGAGCAAATCCTGCATCGGGACAATCGCGGTGTTGGCAACCGATGCGATGACGGCGCGGATAAAATCCCAATGAATTTCCGCGCCGTTCGTTTGCAGATAATTCATACAAAATTCGCGTTCTTTTTCGATCTGTTTGGCATCGCGCCCCGAACCTTTTCCGGCTTCGGATTTGAACCAACCGACGGTCGTGTCGTTGTCGTGCGTGCCCGTATAAACACAGCTGTTTTGGATGTAATTATGCGGAAGATCCATATTTTTCGCATCGCCGCCCCACGCAAATTGCAAGATCCGCATTCCGGGAAAACCAAACGAGTCGCGCAGTTGTTCAACGTCAGGCGTTATTACACCCAAATCTTCGGCGAGGATCGGCAGATCGCCGAAAACCCAGCGCAGAGTATTGAACAGATCTTTGCCCGGCACATTGACCCATTGACCGCGCTCGGCGGTTTCGTCGCCGCCGGGAACTTCCCAACTCGCCGCAAAACCGCGAAAATGGTCAATTCTGATAATATCAACCGTTTTAAGAGTATGGCGAACACGGTCGCACCACCAGCGAAAACCGTCTTGCGCCATTGCTTCCCAATTGTAGATCGGATTTCCCCAAAGCTGTCCGGTTTTAGAAAAATAATCCGGCGGAACGCCCGCAATCACTTTCGGCGAGCCGTCTTCGTTGAGTTTGAACTGCTCGGGCGCGCACCAAACGTCCGCCGAGTCGAGCGCGACAAAGATCGGCACATCACCAATAATGCGCACGCCGTTTTTATTCGCGTATTTTTTCACCGCATTCCATTGTTTGAAAAAAACAAATTGATAAAATTTTTGGGCGAAAATATCGTCGTCGAGTTCGCGCTTTATTTCTTCCAATGTTTCTTGGTCGCGCAATTTTAATCCCGTCTCCCAATCTTGCCAGGAAACCTGCTCTTGCGAAAATTTAATGGCGCGAAAAAGCGCGTAATCTTCGAGCCAGAACGCATTTTCGTCACAAAAAAGATGAAAAGCGGCGATAGTTTCGATGTCTGAACTCTGGCGAAAAACCTCGAACGCTTTTTCGAGCAAAGGCGTTTTGAATTTGACCACGCCGCCGAAATCAACCGTCGCATCGGAAAATTCGGGAACGTTTTCTAAATCAGTTTCGAGCAAAAAGCCGACTTCGACCAATTTTTCGGGCGAGATCAAATTCAGATTCCCGGCAAACGCCGAAAAACATTGATACGGCGAATCGCCATAACCCGTTTGCCCTAAAGGCAAAATCTGCCAAAGAGTTTGTTTGGCTTTCACCAAAAAGTCAACAAACTCAAATGCTTTCGTGCCAAAATCGCCAATCCCGAAAGGCGACGGCAAGCTCGTCGGATGTAGTAAAATGCCTGTTGCTCTTTCAAATTTCATATTTTTAATTCGCTTTGTCTGTCATCACAAAAGTCAGATTTCCGCCCTTCGCAATTTCTGAATGCGAGATGCTAATTTTTTCAAAACGCTTGCCGTTTAGATAGACTTCCTTAACATATTTGTTCACACCAGAAATCTTTAGAATATTTCGCACAAAATCAACAACCAAGTCAGAACCGTCGGCGGTAGCCGATGGTTGAACTTTGCATTCAGACATTTCTGTTTAACCAAAACGCCTTTCACTCCATCATTCAACCATCGCCACCCGCCGACGGTTCTGACTTAACAACCTGACTAATTCAACACCGGATTCAGCTCGGAATCGGCGATATCTCCGACAGTTTTCCCGCCCATCCACGCGGCAATATCGTTCACCTGATTTTGGTTTTGCGGCGGCGTAATTCGCGCGCCGTCGGCGTAATAAATAATCGTCATCACTTCACGGATTTTCGTTTGCGAGTGATTTCTGCCGGCACTGTGAATCGTCCAACCCGTGTGAAATGTCGCGTCGCCTGCTTTCATCGAATCGGCTTTAGCAATCGGAAAAGCGTGTTCCGCAATATAAGCATCGTATGTTTCCTCGCTTTCATCGGAAATTTCGATACTCCCGATCGCCCCTTTCTTGTGCGATCGGGAAACAAAAGTGAGCATTCCCATCTGCTCATCAATATCAACGAGCGGCATCCACATCGTGATCGTATTTTCCGTGTCCAACGGCCAATAATACTGATCCTGATGCCACGGTGTATAGCCGCCGTTCGGTTCCTTGAACAACGCCTGATCGTGGTAAAGCCGAATCTTTTCAACGCCGAGTAAATCAGCCGCAACCTGTGCAAACTTCTTTGCAAAAACAAATTTTTTGAC
>JANPDZ010000769.1:0-5730 GCA_031431735.1 Acidobacteriota bacterium
CATATTATCAGTGATTAGAGTTACGGGAATATCGTCCTGATCGAGTTCCCAAGCTGTCAGACGCGCACCTTGCAAATACGGACGCGTTTCGTCGGCAATCACTGAAACTTTTTTGCCCTGATTGATCGCGCCGCGAATCACGCCGAGCGCAGTTCCCCACACACCGCCGGTCGCAAGTGCGCCCGCGTTGCAATGCGTCAGAACGACTGAATCATTTTCAATGAGTTCGCCGCCGAATTGCGCGATCAGGCGTTGCGATTCGATGTCTTCCTCGTGAATCGCTTTGGCGTCTGCAAGCAAAATTTGTTTAAGTTCGCTGACCGATTTTCCTTCAGCTTTTGCTTTCTGAAACGTGCGTTTCATTCGATCGATCGCCCAAAAAAGATTGACCGCAGTCGGGCGCGTTTCGGCTAAACGCTCGCCGATATAGTCAATTTCGTCCTCGAAATCGGTCATATCCATCCCGACGAAATTCTTTGCGCCGAGCGCGATGCCGTAAGCCGCCGATACGCCGATTGCAGGTGCGCCGCGCACGACCATATCCTTAATGCCTTTGGCGACATCTGTGTAAGTTTTCAAAGTCAGCCATTTTTCTTCGGTCGGAAGAAGGCGTTGATCAAGCATCAGAACGCCTTCGTCTGACCATTTTACAGGTATTATCATTTTGTATATTTGTTCCTCAAGATATTAATACGAAATAAAATCTTACGGAAAAATGATAAAACAGACAAGATGCGGACAACCGATTACACGGATTTCACAGATTTAAGAACCCAAATTGCCGGTAAAAATTTTAAGAATGTTTGCCCGCGAAATACACGAAAAGGCGCGAAAATTTATTCAATTCTTCTTTTTAGCGATTTTTCGCGTATTTCGCGGGCAAAAAAGGCATTGAAATCCAAACTGTTTAATCCGCGAAATCCATCGCCAAAAATAAGCTGAAACTTTTTTTGACGGTTTGCGCGTTAATAATTGGGAAGTTTTTGGCGACGGAGCGAAATTTATGAAACTTGAAACGGCATTGGACAACATTCACGCCAAAATGACGGGCAGCAGAATACTGCAAATTTTTACGGCTTTGACACGAATTCTGCTTTTCATCGGATTTACGCCACCGAGCATCAAAAAAATAATGCACGAACCATTTACGAGTTTACCCGATTCAAATCCGGTCGGTCATTATTTTAACGCGCTACTCAATACCGGATTTTATTATGAATTTATCGGCTGGGCGCAACTGATTGCGGCGATTCTTTTAATTTTTCCGCGCACAGCTCATTTCGGCGCGCTGATGTTTTTTCCGATTATCTTAAATATTGCGGTTCTGACAACTGCCGTCGGATTTAAAGGAACGTGGCTTGTAACGATCTTTATGACTTTGGCGGCAACTTATCTCGTCGCTTGGGATTACGACCGTTTGAAGCCGATTCTGTTTGATAAACGCACCGAAAAAGCCGCATTTATGAAAAATGAATTCGTCTGGCTGCCGATTCTTTTTGGATTCGGCGGAATATTGCTTGCAGTAATCGCGTGGCTGATCGGTTTGGGAAATGCTTCAAACTATTTCAATATCGGTGTTTTTATGACTGTGGCAGGTTTGATTTTCGGCTTTTTCGTTACGCTTCATCATCGGTTTATGAAAGTCGGCGCATTGGAAAAATCAGGCGAAATAAGCTAAAAAAGAATCTGTGGACGAAATATTTTTAAGCGGTCGCCTTGTTGTTACAGTCGGCGACATCACCGAACAAACAACCGATGCAATCGTTAACGCGGCTAATTCGACTTTACTCGGCGGCGGCGGCGTTGACGGCGCAATTCACTCAAAAGGCGGACGCATAATTTACGAGGAATGTTACGCAATCCGGCAAACCCTTTATCCGAAGGGTTTGCCGACGGGAAAAGCCGTGATAACTTCAAGCGGAAATCTGAAAGCGCGGTTTGTCATTCATACGGTCGGACCTATTTATGGAATTAACAATGGACGCGACGCTGAACTTTTGAGTGATTCATACAGAAATTCGCTTGTTTTAGCCGCTGAAAATGATTTAAAAACCATATCGTTTCCCTCGATTTCAACCGGCGCATTTCATTTTCCAAAACACGAAGCAGCGCGGATTTCATCGCAGACAGTAAAAGAATTTCTCGATCTTGACAATACATTAATTGAGGTTCGGATCGTTTTCTTTTCCGAATCTGATGCAAAAATGTTTCTGAAACATCAACAGTTTTGAGTCCCGCCTTCAGGCGGCTAAAGCCTGCAAAATCAAACAACTCATAGAGAAACTGTAAAGCCGCCTAAAGGCGGGACTCAAAACTAATTTGCCGTTTGCTTCACGATAGTTTATAGTTTTTTAATCTTTCTGGTTTAACCAAACAAAAATATAATGCTATGAAGGAGTTTTCAACAGAAACCTTAGAAACAATGCAGTCAGCAGTTAGTTTACAAACCGAACAAAGTTTAAAATCCGATTTTTTCTACAAGCGCGAACTTCCTGAAAATCTAAAGTCTTTAGAAACAATCGCTTGGAATTATTATTGGTCGTGGGAAACGTCAGGCGCGGAACTTTTCCGCGAACTCGAACCGTCGCTTTGGGAACAATGCGAACAAAATCCGCGACTTTTACTCAAAAAGATCAAACAATTTCGCCTGTGGCAAAAATCAACCGATCTTGATTACGTCGAAAAAGTTAAGCGATTCGCCGAAAAACTTGAAAACTATTTGAGTGCAGAGCCAAATAATTCGGGACGTGTCACCGTGGAAAATCCGGTCGCCTATTTTTGCGCCGAATACGGTGTGCATAATTCCCTACCTAATTATTCCGGCGGTTTGGGAATTTTGGCCGGCGATCACCTGAAATCGGCGAGCGATCTGAATATCCCGCTTGTCGCCGTCGGACTTCTTTATCGCTACGGATATTTTCGTCAAAAAATCGCGCACGATGGTTGGCAGGAAGAGAGATATTTGGACGTTTTTGATTCTGAACTCGCCTTAAAACCTGTTTTTAATGACAACGGCGAACGCATTTTGGTTTCAATTTTCATTCGCGGACGCGAAGTTTTCGTGCAAGGCTGGCTTGCGCAGATCGGACGCATCAAACTTTATCTGCTTGACACAAATCTACCGCAAAACAGCGATGTTGACCGATTAATCACGGGACATCTCTACGGCGGTGACACGGAAACGCGTATTGTCCAGGAAAAAGTTTTAGGACTCGGCGGCGTCCGTTTTTTGCGACAATTAAATTATCAGCCGTCGGTTTTTCATCTCAACGAAGGACATTCGGCGTTTTTAACGCTCGAACTCGTTCGCGAATTTTTGCAATCAAATGAAAACGCGACCTTTGAAGATGCGATTGCAAATGTTCGTGAGCAATGCGTTTTTACAACGCATACGCCGGTCGAAGCAGGAAACGATGTTTTTTCGATCGAAAAACTTGGTCAATGCTTCAGCTCAGATTTTGTCGCGTCATTGAAAATTACGCCGAAAGAGTTTTTCGCGCTCGGACGAACCAATCCCGATGACGAAAACGAAGCATTTGGAATGACACCTCTGGCACTCAGAATGGCGCGTTCGGCAAACGGTGTGAGCGAAAAGCACGGCGAAGTTTCGCGCGATCTGTGGTTAAAGATGTTTCCCGAAGGCACGCTCAATCAAGAGGTGCCGATCAAACACATCACAAACGGCGTTCACGCGCCAACGTGGATCGCGCCGTTGCTGAAAACCGTTTATGAAAAACATATCGGCGCAAATTGGGCGGAACTTCTGCGCGATGAATCGGCGTGGCGCGTGGCGATCGAAAAAATTCCCGACGCGGAAATTTGGCACGCGCATCAGCTTTTGAAACAACTTCTGGTTGGTTTTATACGGCACAAAACCTTGTCGAAAGAAACAGGTTTGCGCAACACGATCAACGAGCGCGAAGACACACACAAATTGTTCGACGCAAATGTTCTGACAATTGGGTTTGCCCGTCGCGTCGCGGCTTACAAGCGTTGGAATCTGCTGATGTCTGATCTGGACAGACTTTTGAAAATGGTTGACGATGCAAAACGTCCCGTGCAATTCGTTTTCGCGGGCAAAGCGCATCCGCAAGATATTGTCGGCAAACAGCTTCTGCAAAACTTGATGAGCATCAATCACGATTCAAACTGGCAGAATCGCGCCGTTTTTATTGAAGATTACGATCAGGAAGTGGCGCGTTATCTGGTGCAGGGCGTTGATGTCTGGATGAATGTTCCGCGCCGACCGCTTGAAGCGAGCGGCACGAGCGGACAAAAATCAGCGATGAACGGCGGTTTGAATTTTTCGATTCTCGACGGTTGGTGGATTGAAGGTTACAATGGTACGAACGGTTTTTCGATCGGTCAATTAAACGTCGGCGAAGACCAGGATTTGATTGATGCCGAAGATGCCGAATCACTTTATCAGATTTTGGAAAACGAGATCGTTCCGGCTTTTTACGAAAAGAACGAAAACGGTTTACCAATGGAATGGATTCGGCGAATGAAGGACGCATTGACGACACTTTCTCCGCAATTTTCGAGCGATCGGATGGTCAAAGATTATCTCGAAAAGATTTATTGTTAATTTTGGTTCAATGTCGGATAATGGATAACGGAAAAGTTTTTCGTTATCCGTTTTTTTATTGGAAACTATGAATCAAATCGAATTCAAAATCGGCGCAATCCGCCCGGTCGAATGTTTCAAAGAAGCTTGGGAAATCATCAAACCGCAGTATTGGATGCTTTTAGGTATCACACTGCTCGGCGCAATGATCGGTTCGGTAACACTTTACATTTTGCTCGGCGCGATGGTTTGCGGGATTTTTTCTTGCTATCTGAAAGTTCTTGACGGAAAAAAGATAGATTTTGAAGATTTGTTCAAAGGATTCGGCTTTTGGCTTCCGGGGTTGATCGTGACGATCTTTTTTATTGTGCCGACGCTCATTTTTTTCGCTATCGCTTATCTTCCATTACTTATTACGATTTTGACCAAACCGAATATCGGCAGTGATGAATTATGGACAATTATTGGTGTGAATCTGGTCGTTGATGTTATTTTTTCGGTTGTCATGGTTTGTTTTCACACTTTGCTGATGTTTTCATATCCGCTGGTCGTTGACAAAAAATTAACGGCAATTAAGGCGATGAAAACCAGTGCGCGGGCCGTTTGGGCAAACCTTGGCGGCGTGGCAAAACTTTACGGAGTCGGTTTTTTAGTCAGTTTGGGCGGAATGTTGATATTTTGTATTGGAATTTATCTGACGATTCCGATTGTTATTGCCGCCAATGCGGTTGCTTACCGAAAGATTTTTCCGGCGAATGAAAATTTCAATTCCGATTCGCCCAATACTGACAATTTTCAAGGAATTTAGGTTATTAATGGCAAATTTTATCGAAATCAATTCAACTGAAGAACTCGCGAAGGTCTTTGAATTATCGCACGACAGCCCCGTCGTGTTATTCAAACATTCTGTGACTTGTCCGATCAGCACGAATGTTTACTACGAAGTTTCGGATCTTGAATCGGACGTAAATCTTGTGGTTGTGCAAAAGTCGCGTGAGATTTCTAACGAAATCACGCAAAAAACAGGTATTCGGCACGAATCGCCGCAAGCAATCGTCTTAAAGGACGGCAAAGCAATTTATCACGCTTCTCATTACGACATCACAGCGGAAGATATTAAAAACAGTCAAGAGTCGAGAGTCAAGAGTCGAGAGTCTGTTTGA
>JANPDZ010000770.1:0-42311 GCA_031431735.1 Acidobacteriota bacterium
ACGGACGCGCCTGGTATTTTATGGGAATGTCGCTGCATTCTTTGGGGAAATGGGAACAGGCAATCGCGGCTTTTGAGAAAAATGTCGCGATCGTGCAGAATCCGAGCTCAATGTTTAATATCGCTTGCGGCTATTCGCGGCTTAAACAAAATGATAAGGCGTTTGAATGGTTAGAAAAGGCATTGAACAACGGCGCGGCTTTTACTGTTAATATCGAGACGGACGAAGACCTTGAAAATATCCGTAAAGATGCGCGGTTCAAGAAAATGACCGAACTTGCCGACCGTCAGAAACGACCATGTTTCTATTCGGCTGAGGCGCGGCAGTTTGATTTTTGGGTTGGCGATTGGGACGTTTTCAATACGCAAGGTCAAAAGGCGGGAACAAATTCAGTTCAGCTTTTTTCGGATGGCTGCGGGCTGCTTGAAAACTGGACAAACACAACCGGCGGCGACGGCAAAAGCATCAATTTTTACGATCCGGGCACCGGCAAATGGTATCAATCGTGGATCGGCACTGGCGGCGGCGCGCTTCGTTATTCGGGAAATTTCCGTGAAGGTGCGATGCGTTTTGAAGGCGAAACCGTTGCGAACGACACGAAGACTTTGCAAAAATTAACTTTTACCAAACTGGACGAAAACACCGTGCGGCAGCTTTTTGAAGCATCAACCGACGACGGCAAAACATGGGTAATCACTTACGATTTGAAATATATCCGAAAAAAATAATTAGCCTAAATCAAATCGTTTGCGAAAGTGTCGTTAATTTTTTCGGCACTTTACTTTTGTTTAAAAGTAAAAGAAAGTGCGATAAATTGCCAAAAAATCGCGCTATTTGCTTTAATTGATTTGAATCTTTGCTACAAAATCGGCAATAATTACCCTTTTGCCTTATTTGGTTAATCTTTCCTTAACAGGATAAGGCAGTCATAATTCGACATAACAAACTAACAGAGAGGAATATATTATCGTGGAACAACTACCAATTTGGTTGGTTCTTATCATTAGTGTCCTGGCAATCGGTTTCGCCTATTTTTTGATTCAGAATGTTCTGAAACGCGACACCGGCACGCCTGAGATGCAAACCATTTCAAACGCTATTAAAGAAGGCGCGGAAGCATTTCTGAAACGCCAAAATAGAACTATCGGCTATTTGGCATTAGTCGTCGCCATCGTGCTCTGGTTGCTTTACGCATTCCTGCGGCCGGAAAGCAAATTCGATCCATTACCGCGATGGCCTTTGGCGATCTGGACGTTCGTCGCTTTTATTTTGGGCGCGGCTTGTTCGGTCAGTGCGGGTTATATCGGAATGTGGATTTCGATTCGCACGAATATCCGGACAGCTTCTGCCGCGACCAGATCGCTGAACGGCGCATTGCAGACCGCCCTTCGCGGCGGCGCGGTTGCCGGACTTTTCGTCATTGCGATGTGCCTGCTCGGAATAACGGTACTGTTTTATGCAGTTCGGCTCGTGCATCCTGACGTTTCGATTGCGAACATTCCGCTCGTCGTTATCGGTTTCGCGTTTGGTGCATCGTTTGTCGCGCTGTTTGCCCAGCTCGGCGGCGGAATTTATACAAAAGCGGCTGATGTCGGCGCCGATCTGGTCGGCAAGGTCGAAGCGGGAATTCCCGAAGACGACCCGCGAAATCCGGCAGTCATTGCCGATCTCGTCGGTGATAATGTCGGCGATTGCGCGGGACGCGGTGCCGACCTTTTTGAATCAACAGCAGCGGAAAATATCGGCGCATTGATTCTTGGCGCATCGCTTTTCGCGGTAAATGTGAAACTTTTTGCGCCGTCCCAACAGCTCGGCGTGATCTTGTTTCCGCTGGTCGTTTCTGCGCTTTGTATCATTGCTTCGATCATCGGCGTGATGATCGTCAAGACCAAAGAAGACACGAAGAATCCGATGCAAGCTCTGAACCTTGGTTATTATGTAACGGCCATTATCGCGGCTTTGCTGTTCGGCGGCGCGTGCTACTGGCTTTTGAATCCGCAGGGACCGACCGCTGCGACAGCCGCTCCGCAAGCGTGGATCTATTTCTGGGCGTGTGGAATCATCGGTCTTTTAACATCAGTGGCGTTTCTTTTCATCACGCAATACTACACCGAATCGGAGTATCGCCCGGTTCAATCAATTGCCAATTCTTCGGTCACGGGACCGGCAACGAACATCATCAGCGGCATCGCCGTCGGTTTGGAATGCGTCGCAATGCCGATCATCGTAATCGGAGTCGCGCTGATCACCTCGTATTTGCTCGGTGAAGCGTCGGGCTTGAGAGATGCCGGACTTTTTGGAACAGCCGTCGCGACGATCGGAATGCTCGGCACTGCCGGATATGTTCTCGCGATGGATACTTTTGGACCGATCACGGATAACGCGGGCGGCATCGTTGAAATGTCTAATCAGCCTGAAGAAGTTCGTGAGAAAACCGACAAGCTCGATTCAGTCGGCAACACGACCAAGGCTTTGACAAAAGGATATGCGGTCGGTTCTGCCGCGCTTGCATCATTTCTTTTGTTCTCGGCTTATCTCGATGAAGTCAAACATTACGGAGCGCCGATCAAATCGGTTGATTTGACCAAACCGGTCGTTTTCGTCTGTGCGATGCTCGGTGCGATGCTCGTGTTTTTGTTTGCCTCTCTGGCAATTCGCGCCGTCGGCAAAGCGGCGCAGGTCGTGATCGAAGATGTCCGCGATCAATTTAAGAATGACCCGGGAATTTTGGCGGGAACGTCAAAACCGAATTACGGGCGCACGGTTGACATCGTCACGAAATCGGCTTTGCGCGAAATGGTTCTGCCCGGTATTTTGGCAGTTTGTATGCCGATCGTGGTCGGACTTGTTTTCAAGGCTCTTTATAATTCGATGGGCACAAACCGGACGGCAAGTTCGGCGACAGGTGCCGAAGGCGTTGCCGGATTTTTGATGGTTGCGACGATCGTCGGTATTCTGATGGCACTCTTTTTGAATAACGCGGGCGGCGCGTGGGACAATGCCAAGAAGTTTATCGAAACCGGACAGCACGGCGGCAAAGGCAGTGACGCGCACAAAGCGGCAGTCGTCGGCGATACGGTCGGCGATCCGTTTAAAGACACCGCCGGACCTTCGCTTCACGTTTTAATCAAACTGCTGGCGACGATCACACTCGTGCTTGCACCGTTCTTTATTTAAAACTTGTAATTAACCGCCGAAGACGCAGAGGTGCAGAGATTTAAAAATAGCTTTGTTTCCTCTGCGTTTTTGTTTTGCTTTACTCTGTATCTTCGGCGTATTCGATGCCGTCTTGAACGATTTTGAATTCCTGTGCGTTGATTGAAACGCAGAGAGCGCAGAGGACGCAGAGAAAACTAAAAATAAATTTTGAAAATTGGAAGCTAATAAGCAGGTGAGCATAAATAATCAAGTATTTTGCTTTGTTCAGAGTCCAAACTTTAGTTTGATTGCCCGCCGCGCTTGCGCCTCGCGGGCACACGCTAAAGCGTGGACTCTGAACGAAGAACAAAATGTCGTAAAACTTATGCTCACCTGCTGACATTTTCTGTAAAAAATATTGATTGATTTTTTCATAAACTCTACGCTCTCCGCGTTCTCAGCGTTAAAAATATATCTTTGCATTTTTGGTCTTGAAAAGTGAAAATTAGCTTTTAATATGATACAGATCAGCGAAAGAGTTCAACTTCTCAACGAAAAAAAAGCCAACAACGACGGCAAATATGTGCTTTATTGGATGCAGATGTTCAAGCGCGCCGAATTTAACCACGCTTTGAACTTTGCGATTGGGCAAGCGAATGAACGTAAACTGCCCCTAGTCGTTTACGAAGGTTTGAAATTTTATTATCCGTGGGCTTCGGATAGAATTCACACATTTATTCTCGAAAGCGTCGAGGAAAAACGCGCATCGTTTGAAAAACTCGGAATTCGATATATTTTTTATCTGCAAAAGGACGCGCATTCGCCAAAAGATACGGTTGCGCAAATCGCGAAAGACGCGGCATTAATTGTCACGGACGATTTTCCGTGTTTCATCATCCCGAAACACAACGAAGTAATTGTCAGAAAAGCGGAAATTCCGGTCTTTGCGGTTGATTCAAACGGGGTGATTCCGATGTCGCGTTTTGAAAAGGAAGAATATGCGGCTTACACGATTCGCCCGAAAATCAAGAAGATTCTGCACGAATATCTGAAACCGTTTGAAGAAGAAAAATTAATCGTCCGCGCCGACGATCTGCGGATTGATTGTCACGAAACGATCGTCGAAAATATTGAAAAATTGGTTTCCGAATGCGCGATTGACCATTCGGTCAAGCCTTCGCCGATCTATCACGGCGGAACGATGAACGGGCGCCAACGATTGCAGAAATTCGTTGCGGAAATCTTGACAAACTACGACGAAGCCAGAAACAAACCCGAAAAAGACGGAAGTTCGCGGCTTTCTGCTTATTTGCATTTCGGATTTTTATCGTCTTTGGAAATCGCGCTTGCCGTGCAAGATGCAGACGCTCCGAAAGAATCGAAAGACGCATATCTGGAAGAACTGATAGTACGCCGCGAGCTTTCGTATAATTTCACGCGCTTTAATTCAAAATACGATTCACTCGAAAGTTTGCCGGCTTGGGTACAAAAAACGATGCGCGAACATATCGACGACCAACGTGCTCTCGTTTATTCGCTCGAACAATTGGAAAAAGGCGAAACGCACGATGAACTCTGGAACGCCGCCCAGCGCGAAATGGTTGAAACGGGCGAAATGCACAATTATGTGAGAATGCTCTGGGGCAAAAACGTCATCGGATGGACGCGCAATTACGAAGAAGCCTTTGCCATTTTGGAACATCTCAACAACAAATATTGTCTCGATGGCCGCAACCCGAACTCTTATGCGGGAATTCTATGGTGTTTCGGCAAACACGACCGTCCGTGGATGCAGCGTCCTGTTTTCGGCACGATTCGCTATATGACTTCCGGTTCGACGGGAAAAAAATTCAACTCGAAACAATATATCGAATGGACGAAAACTCTGGCACAAGGAAAGCTGTTTTGAAAATCAGCGGCGGCGTATTTCTTTAGAATTTGTTTTGTTTTTATTTACTTTTTCAATCGGCATCACAAGCATTCCGACTATGCCTTCGTAATTTTCGGGTTTTTCATCTGAAGCAGATTCTTCCTTCGGAATCGACGGAATGGAATTTTCCTTGAAATCCTCAACTTTGTTCGGCGGAATATTTGAATCAATGGTACTCACTTTTATCGAATCTTCGTTTTGGATATTTTTATTCGGCTGAAATTGATTAAACGCAAAAATTCCGCCGAAAATTCCGGCGCAAAGATGGCATCATTGTATGGAATGTGGTTTGTCTATTCATCGTGATATTTTGTCATCTAAAATCATACTTAGGCTTGGGCAGGAATCTGCAATGATTCCACTTCAAAAAGTAAGCCATAAAGACGTAAAGTGGGCGGTTGCGCCGTGCTTGTCTTTAGCATCTCCATCTATAACCGCTTCGGTTTAGATGGTAGAGTGTCAAGCAATGATAAATCATATTTCTGTTGGAGTTAATAATCCCGAAAACGTCGCCAATGTTTTGGCTGAATTGTGGAACGGCTACGCTTTTCCGTTTCCGCCGAGTCCGGGCGGTTTTATTGTTTTTGCCGATGACGGCCGAGGAACCGCGGTTGAGTTTGCGCCGATCAATATCGAACTTATTCCGGGCAAAGGTTTTCCGGCGGAGGAAAATTTCAGTCCGGAAACGCCGACCGAAGAATTTGAAGCGACTTTTCAATTCAGCGAAACTTCGCCCGGATTTGTTTCAACGCATCTCGCGCTGAACACGCATTTGAGCGAAGCGGAAGTCAAAGCAATTGCCGGGCGCGAAGGTTGGCGCACGTTGACCTGCAATCGCGGCGGTGGTTTGTTTCAACTTATTGAGGTTTGGGTAGAAGATCGTTTTATGATCGAGGTTTTTACACCTGAAATGACGGCTCGCTATGTTGAAATGGTGACGCCGCAAAACTGGGCAAACTTTTTGCAGATTCCGTTCGCACCGCGACCGATGGCGGCAAATAATCTGAACCTGATCGGCTAACCGACCGGAGAAACTAGCGGCGTGTTTTTTCAATGTTTTTTTTCACGCTCTTTTACATTGAATATTCCGGATGTGCCGCTATTTCCGGCAATCTCATTTGAGGTTGCCGGAAATTGCTTTTTAAAGTTCTGTGTCCCGCCTTCAGGCGGCTTCACGTTGCGTTTTAAATATCTTTGATTAGGCATTTGCCGCCTGAAGGCGGGACTCAAAACTGCTTCACTCTTCGCGGAAATTATTCCAACTGTCTTGCCAATCGTAACTTTCTAATGCGCGAAAACGTTTTTTGTAATCGTAAAACGAAATGCCTTCGTACGCGTAGCCGTGATAATAAAACTTTTTGCCCTTTTCAAATGCGAAGCTGATTTCCAGAAGCATCGTCAAAATTCCCAAACTGCGCGAGGTTTCTTCCGGCGCAAACATTCCGTAAATACTCGAAATCGTTTCTTTTCCGACATCAAAAAATGACGCGGCAAGCAATTTTTTTTCACGATAAACACAAACTTCCAAAGCCTCGCACGGAACGCTCGCGGGTTCGTAGGAAACAAAATCGAACAGCGAATCGGGAATGCCGTAATCAAAACGTTGTTTATGACGTTCAAAAAGTTCTTCTTTTTCTATCGTAATTTCAATCGGACGAATAACGGTTTGCAAATCCTGATTTTTCTTCAAAACGCGGCGTTGATTTTTGGAAAAGGAAAACTTCGCCAGATTCACGCGAAGCGCGTAAACCGTGCGGATGTCGTATTTGTAATAGCCGAGATTGTAGCGGTAAAAATGTTCGCCGAAATGCCGCCAGCCTTCCCCTAACAATAAGTCCGTCTGTTCGGGCGAAACTTCGGAAGCGTAAAATTCTTCGTTTATGTAAGCGAAATTTTCCATTTCAAAAGGTTAAAAGTGAAAAAGTGCAAAGGTGAAAAAGTCATTTGAAATATTATCAAAAAAACTTTTTCACCTTTACACTTTTAACCTTTTTTACTTTAATTAGTTGCTGCTTCCGCCGCTTCTGCATCGTCATCATCTTCGTCAGTTGACGTATCTTCGCTGATACTTGCTGCGGCAAGCGGTGCATATTCAGCTTTGGAACTGCTGCGTTTGTCCAATGCTTCTTTGGCTTTGAGCATCGTACAGCCGCCTTCAAAAACTGCGCCGTCTTCGATGACCAGACGCGGCGTTTGAATATTGCCGACGACGCGCGCCGTGCGACCCAATTCGAGTTTTTCCGTTGCGATAATATCGCCGTTGACCGTGCCGCTGACGATTGCCGCCGCGACCGCGATGTTGGCATCAACCTTGCCCGTCGAACCGATTATCAACGTGCCGTTTTCCGATGTAACCCGGCCCGTTAAATGCCCGTCAATGCGAAGCATCGCTTGAAAATTGGTTTCGCCCGTTAAAACCGTGCCGTTACCGACATAGCCGCTCAGACGACCTTCTTTGATGTCGCGTGCCATTGATTCGCTCTCGGAAATGGCGCGTGTCGAAGACGGCTGAGTTTCGCTCGTATATTGATATAAACTGCTGTTTGTTTGTTGTTCCTGATAATTTTGCGGTTCGTTTGCTTGTTCCTTTCCGGAACTTCTGCCCATTCTAATCATAATTTCCCTAAAGCCTCACTTGTGTTTTTTCCGACTCGACAGTTTTTGATTGGATTTCGGGTGATATATCTAATCCAGCTACGAGAAACGAAAATTGTTAATTGATTACAATTTGTTAGAAATGATTAACTGTCTTAATTTTCCAGTTGTTTGTTATCATAGAAGAATTTTTTTATTTGTGTCCAGTCTTTAAGAGAGATTTGTAAATTTGAGTTTATTCTGTCAAACTTTTAGGTTTTGGAGGTCTCGAAAGTAAAAGTTGTTTGTAGAAACCAAAAGCAAAACCAAATTGCTCAAAAAAATGGGCAAGGCAATCGCCGATTTCAAGATGATCGAAGAAGGCGATAAAATTATGGTCTGTCTTTCGGGCGGCAAAGACAGCTACACATTGCTCGATCTGCTGCTCGACGTACAGCGTCGTTCGCCCGTTAATTTTGAAATTCTCGCCGTTAATCTCGATCAAAAACAGCCCGATTTTCCGGTCGAAATTTTGCCGAATTATTTAGAAAGTATCGGCGTTCCGTATCTGATCGTCGAAGAAGATACTTATTCGATCGTCAAAGAACATATTCCCGAAGGCAAAACATTTTGTTCGCTTTGTTCACGCCTGAGACGCGGAATTTTATATTCGACGGCAATTAAAGAAGGTTGCACAAAAGTCGCGCTCGGACATCACGCCGACGACATTATCGCGACATTTCTGCTTAATCTTTTTTACGTCGGACAACTCAAAGCGATGCCGCCGATCCTTCGTTCCGATGCGGGAACAAATACGGTGATTCGTCCGCTTGCCTATTGTCAGGAAGCCGAAATCGCGAAATACGCCGAAGAACGGCAGTTTCCGATCATTCCGTGTAATTTGTGCGGTTCACAGCCGAATATGAAACGCGCCAGAGTGAAAAATCTCGTCAGCGAACTTGAAAAAGAAATTCCGTTTCTCCGCAGTTCGATTGTTACCGCTCTGACCAATGTGACAGGTTCGCATCTGCTCGACAAAGAGCTTTACGATTTTGAAAACTTTGCGCCGCTCATCAAACAAATTCCGGCCGGACACGGCAGCGTCGAACGGGAACTCGACGCGGTTTTCGACCATTCGGAAGATCATCTGGCAGGCGGCCGAATGCCGTTAGCGGTTGTTGAATCTTTGATAAATTAGACAGATTTTTCACCACAAAGACACAAAAGACACAAAGAAAATTTATAAAATCTTTGTGTTCTTTGTGTCTTTGTGGTGAATTGAATCCGTGCCTAAATGTTCCGTGCCATTAAAGTTATTAGAAGCAAAAGTTGGCAATTATTGCAGATTTATTCTTTCGGGCTGAACCGTGACCGTCAATTCGCCTTCCAATTTTCTTTCGCCGATCTGCGGTCTGTCAATGACGATTTCGACCAGATATTTTCCTCGCGGAATTCGGTCAACAACGATTTCAGGAAGTCTGTCTGTCAGACAAAGTTGCTTTGAACGCGAACGCACTAAAACTTTTTGACCGTTTGGCGTGATCCGATAGGTTCCGACCGTGATCGTGTAACAACCGCCATTTCCACCAGAAACATCAACTTCTTTGACTTCGCCGCGGACAATGATCTTACCTGCCGGTAATTCAAAAGCCGGTGTCACAAAAGAAAGCTTCTTTTTGTCAATTTTATAAGCATATTTTTTGGTCTTACCGGATTGCGCATTTGCTCCAATCGCAAAAAGTCCTAAAGCCACTAAACTCACCAAAAATCCTTTCACCATTATTTTCAAAATTGTTGTCATTTTCATATAATTTCTCCTCATTTCGTTTATCGGAAGCAACTCGTTTTTGTGCTTCTCGTTGATAACTGACAGTTTTCGCAAAAATGTGTCGCAGATTTTTTTCGGTTGGTTTAAAAAATTTTTCGACAACTTATTTTTACTACAAAAGACGATATTGACGGATAAATCGAATTTCAGTCGGTTGATTTGAAATTAAGGCTTGACGAAATTTATCGGAGTGTTAAATTTGAAAAATGAAAAAATGCCCTCTTTGCAATCGAACTTATTCCGACGAAACGCTTTCTTTCTGTCTTGAAGACGGCTCGCTTTTATCTGCTTCGTACAATTTACAAGAAGAACAAGAAACCGTTTTCAGACCAGTTAAAATAATAGACACGCCCGCAAAGTTTTTTCTGCCGGATGAACATAATGAAATACCGACCGTATTTTCCAATAAAAACGTAAATCTAAATTTCCCCCGTCAGCCAAAATCAAAAATCAATTCAAATTTGACTATCTTATTCTGTTTAATAGGATTTTTTTTGTTGGCGGCAGCTTATACAGGCTCAATTGTTCCTTTATTTTTGGGTTTTATCGTAGTTTTAATTTATGTAGTGGTGTGGCTGATTATAAAACGAGCAATGAAATAAGTCGCCAAATTACTTACCCGATTTTCCGCTAAACCATTGCCGCAGCCATTTTATTTCCGTCACAAACGCTCGCCACGAACCGCCGAAAACCAACGCTTGATGCCGGGATTTAAGATATGAATTGTTATTTATTAGCGTCTTGAATCCAGATATTACCGTCTTTCGTGATCAAAATAAATCCCTTTTTCGTCTGACCGTTCGGCAATTCATTTATTATTGACGGTAATTTAAGCGTCGTCGCATCAACAAAGCTTCCGCCAAAAACATTACCCCAGCGCAATGTGCCTTCCGCCGTAAAGCCTTCTTCGCTGATTCGGCATTGCGGAGAAATATAAAAATACCCCGAAAGCTCGCCTTCTTCTTCGTCGGGAATGACCGACCACGTAAAATCGGGACTCGTCAAAACGCGAACATTGTCCAAACGCCTGATGCCTAACTCCGCTTCTCGATAAATCTTCTTTTTTCCGCTGACTTTGTAAATTTCCAGTTGCGAGACCTTCGGATACAATTCATCTTCCTGCACATCGCGCCTCACGATCAGACACGAACCCGCCATAAACGCCTCGTCGTATTTTCGCTGCTCATCGTTTCGTCTGCCTCTCAAAACAACTTGATACAAAAGTTTCCTGCCCTGCATCACGCGCACCACATTACCTTTTTGCTTCATCTTCACCGCTTGCCCGAAAGCCGCGCAAGCCATCAACAAAGCAACTAAAAAACCGCCGAGAATCTTTTTAACATTCATATTTTTTAAAAAACCGTCCGGACAAAATAATTTCGCCCAACTCGCCAGAAACAATCTTATACCTCAAGACTGTCCGGGATTTTTATTTGCCGTTTATTTTCTTTTCTATTTACGATTTAAGGTTTCCGATTTACAATAAGCGCATTATGGGATTAAGCTAAAAACAAAACCCGATATTGAAGAATATCTCAAAAGCGAATTTTCAAGCGAAATCCGCCGTAGATATATTTGCGGTAAAGTTGCCAAACTGTTTTTGAGATGGCTTTTCACATTATTAATTTATTCAAGAGGAAAAAACAATGAAAATTTACAATTTAATCGGATATTCGTTAATTGTCTTTTATGTGTTAGGTTCAGGCTTATTTGCGCCGAATGAATGGAGTTTTTTACTTGGGGCAGTTATAGGAGTTCTTTATTTGTTATTCATCTGGTTTTTTGGGGGAGTTTATCTCTCTGATGTGATGCATGTGGGAATTGCTCACAGGGCTTTAGACTATCAAGCGTGGTTTATCAAATTCATCGCCGTTTTTTACAATACGACAGGGATTTACATAAATCCGGTTACTTGGATTAATCGTCATCGGCATCATCACGCTTTTTCCGACCAAACGGGCGACCCGAATAAATTAGACGAAGACGGGTTTTGGAAAACATTATATCTTTGCCTTTTTCCGTATAAATGCAAAAAAAACCTCGCTAAAGATGAAATCTTAAAAAGTTTTTCTTTCCGCCTGGTTTCCAACCCGTATTTTGCGGTCTTTTCGCAAATCAGTAGTTATGGATTGCTTTGGCTTATTGTCGGAGATTGGAAATACGCGCTATTGCTTTGGTGCGGCGTGAGAATTTTTGCGCTCTGGATAAATATGGTGCAAAATTATTGGACACACGACCGCCGTTTTGGAACAAGACGTTACGAAGATGAACACGATAACGCTATGAATCTCGGTGAATGGCTTCCGGTAACGGCTTCGTTTAGCGCAAGTTTGCAAAATAATCATCATCACTTCCCGCGCTTTTTACGAACAAGCCACGATGAAAAGGAATATGATTTCGGATTTTTAACGGTTCGCGCTATGAAAGCAATCGGATTAGTCCGAGCCTCGTCGTCAGGCATTCAAAAACCTGACGGCATTCCACTCAGCGAGGTCGGATTTTGAGATTTCATTCCTACATTACGACGATATTAATTTTAACTCGTTGATAATATCCGGAATCATTTTCAACACAAAATCTACTTCCGCTTCCGTATTATATCGTCCGAGCGAGAAGCGAATTGCGCCCATTGCCGATGAATAGGGAACGTTCATCGCTTGAAGCACGGCTGATGCGACGTGGTGCGCCGCGTTGCACGCCGAACCGGTCGAAACGCAGACGCCTAAATCGTTGAGCCTTGCTAAGATCGCTTCGCCGTTTGTGTTCTCAAATGAAATGCTCGATGTGTTCGGCAGACGATGCGCGTAATCTGACGTGCCATTCAAACGAGAATTTGGAATTTTTTGCAAAATTTCGGTTTCGAGTTTGTTTCTCAGAGCCAACACTCTTTTCATCGGCGATAGATCTTGCGCAAGCCCGGCCGCTTTTCCTAAACCGGCGATTTGGTGAACGGCTTCCGTTCCGGCGCGGCGCGAGTTTTCCTGTCCGCCGCCGATCAGAAAAGACGGAAGTTTAATATTTTCGCGAACATAAAGAGCACCGATGCCCTTCGGCGCGTGAAATTTATGTCCCGACAGCGAAAACAGATCAATCGCCGTATTTTTTAGATTAACCGGAACTTTCCCGACCGCGTTGACACCGTCAACGTGAAAAATTGCCGTCGAATTAGCCTTCACGATCTCGGCAATGCGCGCGACCGGAAACAAAATGCCCGTTTCGTTATTCGCCAGCATTACCGAAACGATCGCCGTATCCGGGCGCAGGGAATTTTCAAGCTCGTCCAAATCTAAAAACCCTTGTTCGTCCGTCTCGATCCACGTTATTTCGTAATGAGCTTCTAATTTTTCGCAAAGTTTGCGGACGGCTTCGTGTTCGACCCGCGTTGTGACAATATGTTTTTTATCGGGATTGGCTTCTAAGCTGCCGAGAATCGCCCAATTATCGCTTTCAGTGCCTCCTGACGTGAAAATTATTTCGTTCGCCGAACGTGCTCCAATCAGCGAGGCAACCTCTGCACGAGATTTTTCAACTATTTGTCTGGCTTCGTGTCCCAAAATATGGGCAGATGAAGGATTGCCGAAATTTGAAGTTAAAAATGGCCGCATTGCTTCAAAAACTTCGGGTGCCGGTTGCGTGGTCGCATTATTGTCGAAATAAATCATAAAATAATGGTAAATTGTAAACCGTAAATGGTAAATTGAGAATGTTGTGATTTACCATTTTGAATTTAGCATTTACAATTAGTGAGATCGTGAAATCATTTCTTAAAATTACGGAAGCAACGGGCGAAAGCTGGGAACTCGAACTGGCTGCAAACTCGGTTTATACCATCGGCAGGGCAAAGGAAAACGACATCGTTTTAAATGACCGGAGAGTTTCGCGGCATCACGCTCAGGTTGCCGCCGATAACGGAAATTTCAAACTTATTGACGGTTATTATGCGGGCGGCGAACTCAAACGAAGCGTCAATCGTGTTTTCGTCAACGGTATTCCGCATCTCGAAAAAGTTCTCGAACCGGGCGATTTGGTGACGATTGGCGAAAGTCGTCTGGTTTTTCAGATGCTCACCGAAGAAGTATCTGCCGCGAGATTATCGGCAACCCCGAACGATGACGCGACGGTCAAAAATATTGTGCCGACCGGTGTCAATTTCGATGACCAACCGCTCGGACACACCCAGCTTCTAATTTCTGCGCGCGAGATTATCGGCAAACAATCCGTGATGTCAATTGAAGCCGAAATGGTTTCGCCCGCCGAAATTAAAGAGCTTCGCCGCAAAGCACAAATCCTCGATATGCTCTACGAAATGAGCAAAACGCTTGGCACGGTTTTTGACTTAAAAGAAATTTTTATGCGGGCAACGGATTTGATCTTTCGCGGAACGCCTTCGGAAAGAGTTGTTGCGCTGCTTGCGGACGAAACGCTTGACGGAAAAATTCTTGATTACAGTTTGTTTCCGATCGCAGTTAAGGCACGTGATGAAAATCTTGAAAAAGTCACGGAAAAATTGACAATTTCGCGAACGATCACGCAAAAAGTGATGCGTGAAAAAGTTGCGTTGTTGTCGCAGGACGCAAAAACCGACGCGCAATTTTCCGGCTCGGATTCAATCGTTTCGCAAGGCGTTCGTTCAACGATTTGCGCTCCTTTGATAACTGAAACAAATGTTCACGGCGTAATTTATGCTGACCGCCTTGACCCGTTTGCCACTTTTAGTTCTGATGATCTGGAATTGATCAGTGCGGTCGCGGCACAAACGGCGGTCGCGGTCGAAACCATCAAAGCACATAAACGACTGGCACGCGAAGAAGTGGCACGGGCAAATTACAGCCGTTTTATGCCCGAATATGTCGTAAAGCAGTTGCTCGAAAACCCTGATTCGTTTAGACTAGGTGGCGTAAATCAGAAAATTACGGTGCTTTTTGCAGACATTCGCGGTTTTACGACACTTTCGGAAAAGGAAAGTCCCGAAAAGGTCGTCGGTCTTTTAAATAAATATTTTTCGGCGATGAGCGAGATTATTTTCGCATATGGCGGTACGCTCGATAAATACATCGGCGACGGATTAATGGCTCTTTTCGGTGCGCCCAATGCTTCGCCCGAAGATTCTAAAAATGCTTTGAAAACTGCCGTCGCAATGCAGAAAAGATTGACAGCTTTGAATGTAGAATTGGCTGCCGAAGGATTTAGCCGCGTTTCAATCGGTATCGGATTGCACACCGGAATTGCGACCATCGGCTATATCGGTTCTGAACAACGTTCAGAATATACGGCAATCGGCGATTCGGTTAACATTGCTTCGAGGCTTGAACAAAATGCCCGTGGCGGACAAATTTTGATAAGCGATGCAACCGCGGCAGAATGCGAGAATCTTGTAACTTTAATTCCGCACGAACCTTTAACGGTAAAAAATCGCTTGCAACCCGTCTCGCTTTTTGAGGTAAAATGGAATTAAGCGACAATTAATAATCTGAAAAGATAAATTATCGGGTTCGCTTATAATGAAAAAACTTGCTTGGAAATATTCGGAGTTCGGGAAAATTCCATCTGTTATGAAAATTTCGTCACTCAAAAAACTTGTCACCGATTTGATGGCGATTGATTTAGGAACTGCCAGCACAATTATTGCGGTCAAAGGTCGCGATATTGTGTTGGATGAACCTTCATACATTGCCTATAACGAATTGACTAATGAAATCGTCGCGTACGGACAGGAAGCCTACGATATAATCGGACGCGAAGGACGCGACATAACGGTCGTAGCACCTTTAAGCGGCGGTGTCGTTGCCGATTTTGAACGGACAAAGAAAATGCTCGCGCATTTTGTCAAAAAATCAAAATCAGGCGGTTCGCAGGTTTCAACGCAAGCCGTCATGAGTATGACTTCAGACGTTACGCACGTCGAACAACGCGCCCTTCTTAACGCGGCGGACGAAGCTCATATCGGAAAAGTTTATGTGATGGAAGAAGGTTTGGCGGCAGCCTTCGGTGCGGGCGTTTCGCCGAAAGATAAACGCGCTTCGGCAATCGTTGATATTGGTGCAGGCACGACCAATATTGCGATCATCGCCAAAGGTTCGATTATTCATTCGACCTCGGCGCGAATCGGCAGCAACGAAATAAATGTCGCTCTATCAAGTCATATCAGGCGGCATCGCGGGCTTCAGGTCGGCGATGAAACAACCGAAAATCTTAAAGTTCAGTTTGCTTCAACTTATCTGCCTGAAGACATCGCCAAAACAATGACGATTCGCGGACGCGATGTGCAAACGGGAAGTCCGGGCGCGGTTGAAATTACGACAGGCGAGGTTTATCCGGTCGTTGAGAGCATTGTGCGGCGCGTCGCCCAGCTTATCAGCGACACTTTGACCGAACTGCGCCCGGAAGTCGCAGCTGATATTTACGACCGCGGAATTATTTTGACCGGCGGCGGTGCGCTGCTCAACGGGCTTGACCAATATATTCGCGGGTTTGTTAGTTTGCCCGTCATAATTTCCGACGAACCACGTTACGCGACGGTTCGCGGTCTTTTGAAAATGTATGACGAACCCGAACTGCTCGAAAGAGTTTCGCGTAACGAACTCAGTCTGATTCAAAACGCGGAAATTCCTTTTGAAGCCTAATGTTCAGAGTTACGGCTTTAGCCGTGAATTAAGTTGGTGTAACGATAAGTGAAAGACTTTTTTAAACTTTTCTGACTGTGAAGGTTTTTCACGCCTAAAGGCGTAACTCTAACCTATTTACTTGCCTTTAAAATTCGGTTTGCGTTTTTCCAAAAATGCCGCGACGCCTTCTGCTTTATCTTCCGTCGAAAAACAGATCGCAAACAAATCAACCTCGCGGCGCAAGCCTTCATCGAGATTCGATTTTGAAGCGAATTTGACAGCTTCTTTTGATAATTGCAGGGCAATTGGCGCTTTTTCGGCAATTTTATTTGCCAGTTCAAGCGTTTTTGCTTCGAGTTCCGCCAATGGGTACACGTGATTGACCAAACCGAATTGTAAAGCCGTCGGCGCATCAATCATATCGCCCGTCAAAATTATCTCCATCGCACGACCTTCGCCGATAAGATTTGTTAATCTCTGCGTTCCGCCGCCGCCACACATAATCCCGAGGTTGATTTCAGGTTGACCGAACCGCGCATTTTCGCTTGCCACGCGAATATCGCAAGCCAACGCCAATTCGTTGCCGCCGCCCAGACAAAATCCGTTAATCATCGCAATAACAGGTTTCGGAAAAGTATCAATCGAATTAAAAAACGTCTTTTCGTGAAATAAATTGCGCTGCGTGACGGGCGTTTGTCCGGCAAATTCCGAAATATCGGCGCCTGCGATGAAAGATTTTTCGCCCGCGCCCGTGATAACGACCACGCGCACCGCATCGTCTTTGCGTAATTCTTCGAGCGCGGCAACGCCTTCCGTGTGAACTTTTGAATTTAAAGCGTTTAATTTATCAGGCCGGTTGATGGTTATAATTGCGACTTTTTCGCGTTTTTCAACTAAGATGTTCTCGTAATTTGACATAATTTTTTGTTTTATAAAATTTTCTTAAACCTTGTAATTTCAATTCTTTACAACCTTTATTTTGACCTTAAAAAAGGTCGGTGTATCGAAAAATGTAACTGCCGTTTTCATTTTCTGCGATTAGACTGCTTTTGCCTTTGTTTTGTTTTTTTCCATTTGGCGAATCGCGTCGGCTTTCCTTTCTTCGGACGGGTGCGCGTATCGAGTAACCATTTTCAAGTTCGCGTGTCCTAACAGCGCGGCAAGCGTTAATAAATCAATTCCGCTTTCAAGTGCGCGTGTCGCGAACGTATGGCGGCAATCATAAAGCCGAAACTTAAAGCCGAGTTTGTTAATTGACCGGCGATGAAAAACATTTAAAGTTTTGATCGGCTGTCTGTCGTCAATCTCATTTTGCGGGAAAAGAAAAGTGCCGTCAAATCTATTAATTCTCATTACTGAGCGGCCTTGAATGGGGATTACTTTTTTTTGAATTGAATATGTTTTGACTTGAGCGGGCGCAGAGCGCACCTTCCAGACCTGTTAATAGTTTTATCAGGTCTTTTTAACCTTTAATTTGAGAAATGATGAAGGATTATCAATCAATTTACAGCAAATTTGAGGTTTGGAAGGGTTGCTTTGCGCCCGCAATGTTATCAATTTTCGATTTTGAAAAAAAACAATCCCCATTCAACTGAGCGGTCTAAAAATTGTAAGGGTTTTGAAAACTAAGAAAATCTGCCTACGCGCACACACGAAAAAAACGAAAAAAAACATTTTTACCAAATCTTTTTTCTTGTTTTCAAAACCCTTACAATTTTTAGACCGCTCAGTAATGACATTTAATAGAGCAATTTTAAAATTATCTGGTGTTTCGTCAAATGTTTGTAGTTCCGCCTTGAGGCGGTCTTAGACTGTCGTAAACTCAAGTTTTGTAAATAATTAAATATCTGAATACTCAAACTAAAACCGCCTGAAGGCGGAACTACAAACGCTGGAAAACTTAAAAATTGCTCTATTTATTAGAGCGTTTTTTAAATTATCCGGTGTTTTTGTCTTCGTTCAGAGTCCAAACTTCAGATACAAGTTTGTATTCCCGCCGCGCTTGCGCCTCGCGGAATCACGCTAAAGCGTGGACTCTGAACGAAGAAAGAAACCCGCTAAAAAGATGTGTGGACACGGTAGATATGACGTAACGGAGAATTAACTTGGAAAATCAAAGAGGCGGTTTGTCGTCTATAAAAAAACTCCGCGCTCCCTCAATTAACCAAACTTTTCCCCTTTAAACTTTTATTCTACCTCGCCTTGGTCATCGGCCACCCAAGCGACAAACAGGCGAAGCCAATTTTCTTTTGATTCGACAATTTCGACACCGATCCGCGAGGTGCCGTGAACTGCCGGTGAAACCCGCACAACCCGCGCCTTGACTTCGACCGGAACACCATCGGGACGATGTGAACGAAGATACAGACTCTCGCCGGACGAAACTTTCTGATTCAGATGAAAAAGTGTTCCGGTCGTCGAAATATCGTCGGTTTCGGTTGGTTCGCTCCAAGCCGCGCCATCATCCGAACGTCCGGAAATGACAATCGGCAGGCGCAATGCCATCCGTAAAGCAAAGCGTTTTTCCTCAAATTGAGGCGACAAAGTGGTAGCCATTACAAATCAAAAGCAGTGAATAAGATACGTAAAACTCAAATAGTTTAACACGAAAAACTTTAAAAGTTATAAACGATTTAATTTTCTTTTCGCCACAGAAATAAATTCTTTCTTTGAAGGAATTTGATTTTAAATCGAATTCGACTAACTTATGGTTTAAGTTATACTATAAGCATCAGCAAAAATGCTATATCCGAAAACAATTTTTTGAATATTTGTTATTAATGGAGATTTTATAATTTTTTATGCCAGTTACCGAAATTAATAAAAAAGTTGTGATCCTCGGCTCAGGTCCGGCGGGTTTGACCGCCGCTATTTACGCTTCGCGGGCACAACTCGAACCGCTTGTCATTGACGGACCGCAACCCGGCGGACAATTGACGATCACCACCGATGTTGAAAATTATCCGGGCTTTGCCGATGGAATTTTAGGCCCCGAATTAATGAATCAATTTCGTGCGCAAGCCGAAAGATTCGGGACTCAAATTATCAATGTCTGGATCGATAAAGTTGATTTAAGCGCGCGTCCATTCACGCTTTACGGCAAAGAAAGCGTTGACAGCGCACAGGTTACAACAATTATCAAGGCTGATTCTTTGATTATCTCGACGGGCGCGTCAGCCAAATGGCTCGGCATTCCGGGCGAAGAACCGGTGCCCGAAGGTTTGGGCGGAAACGGTGTTTCGGCGTGTGCGACGTGCGACGGATTTTTCTTTCGCGGTCGTCCGCTGGTCGTTGTCGGCGGCGGCGATACGGCGATGGAAGAAGCGACCTTTCTGACAAGATTTGCCTCAAAAGTTACACTCATTCATCGCAAAGACACTTTTCGTGCTTCAAAAATTATGCAGGACAGAGTTCTTGCCAGCGATAAAATCGAAGTTTTGTGGAATACAGAGGTTAAAGAAATTCTCGGCTCGAAGGAAGCCGGCGTCACGGGAATCAGAATTTTCAATAATAAAACCAACGAAGAAAGCATTTTCCCGACCGAAGGCGTTTTTATCGCCATCGGGCATAAACCGAATACGGATCTTTTTGCGGGCGTTCTCGATATGGACGAAGTCGGTTACCTAAAAACCGAAGGTCGCACAATGAAAACCAACGTCACCGGCGTTTTTGCCTGCGGCGATGCACAGGATTCGTATTATCGCCAAGCGGTCACGGCAGCCGGAACCGGTTGTATGGCGGCAATTGATGCCGAAAGATTTCTTGCCGAACATGGAGAAACAGAAAAAGTTACAGCAACTAACTGGTAAATTTGAGTAGAGAGTAGAGAGTGGAGAGTAAAGAGTAAAAACTCTGACTCTCCACTCTCCACTCTCAACTCTCCACTCAGAAAAAATATGCCTATTTACGAATACAAATGTCTGGAGTGCGGCGCGCATCTGGAAAAAATGCAGAAAATGTCAGAAGAATCTTTAAAAATCTGTGAAGACTGCGGCGGAAAATTAGAGAAACAATGGTCGCGTTCGGGTTTTCAATTTAAGGGCGAAGGCTGGTATGTTACCGATTACGCGGATAAAAAAAGCGGAAAGCCCGAAAAAACTGAAAAAAGTTCGGTGGGCGAATCAACTACTAAGACCGAATCTGCATCAAAAGAAAAAAGTGCCGCTCCGACAAAGGACACATCTTCAAAAAAGGATTAGACAAATGAGATTTCCGGTCGAAAAATTTGTTGCGCTAATAGCGATTTTTATCTTTATTTCTTTTGCTTTCGGGCAATCGCGCAACAATTCCAGATCGACCTCCGATATGGACAGCACTGTTTTAGCCGTGACGGCGACGCGTGCCAATTCAACCGAACCGATTAAAGTTGAAAATCTGTTTCTTTACGAAAACGGAATTGAACAGAAAATCAAAAATTTCAGCTACGACCCGTCGCCCGCGCGCATTGTTCTGCTGATTGATAATTCGCAAACGCTACGGGCAGATGTTGATAGTCTAAAAAAAATGACGATGGAATTTGCCTACGAAATTTTTGAAGGCGACCAGCTTTTTGTCATTGCTTACGACGAAAAACCGGAAATCATTCAAGAATGGACGGACGACGCGAAAAAGATGGAAGCCTCGCTCGCGACATTTCGCAAAAAAGGAAATCCATATCTTTTTGACGCATTGAGCGTCACGACGAAAGAAGTTTTGGCTCCGCTGATGCCCGGAACCCGCAAAACAATCATCGTCTTGATCAGCGACGGACTCGACCGCGGAAGCAAAACTTCTTTTGATACCGCAATTGCCGAGCTGCAAAATCAGAACGTGACACTTTACACATTGGAAATTCCCGACCGCACAAATGGCGCATATCGGCGCAATCAGCCGAAAGCAGGCGAAGTTCTTAAACAACTCACGGAAGGCACAGGCGGGAAAAGTTTTTCATTTGATGAACCGCAAGCTGCCGCCAAAGCGATCTGTGACGAACTCCGCAACAATCGCTATCTGCTTTCCTATTTCCCGACCAATACTTCGACCTACGACGCGCGGCGTGTCTTTCTGCTTGGTCAGGAAGGCATTACCATTCGCACGAAAAATGCTCAACCGGCAAATATCAAGTAAAAAGTAAAAAGTAAAACAAAAAGCTTTCTCATTTGAGCTTAAATACTCGCTTGCGAAAAAGCGGGCGCAGAGCAAACCCTTCCAGTTAATGGTTTTAGCAGGTCTTTTTCACCTTTAATTTAAGAAAAGATGAAAGATTATCAATCAATTTACAGCAAATTTGAGGTCAGGAAGGGTTGCTCTGCGCCCGTCCAACTTACATCAAGAATAATGTTTAGGAAAATCTCTGACTTTGCAAGAGCCGTATGCGACGCTCTTAATTTCTGCTTTCTACTTTCTACTTTTAAAATTTATGCTAAAATGAAATTCCGCTTTTTACATTTGTTTGCAACCGAAAGGAGATTAAGCCGTGAGTGATTCAAAAAAAGTTCCGAGTTTGCCGCCGAATGATTTTTCCAAAACTACGCCGAACATTCCGCGTGCCGACGAGATGGGTACAGCTGATTGGGAAAAAACGAATTATAATTCAAAATTTGCCCCCCAACCGCCTACTGATGATTGGGGAAAGACGGCTGCCAATATTCCGCCGATCAAGGACGATCCGGATTTTAACAAAACCTATATGTCGGCCGGGCAAAACCCGAAAACTCCCGATTGGGGTGTGACCGATCAGAACATCAAAATTCCGAATCACGATTTCAGCGACGAACAAGTAAATCCGGGGAATCGGACAAATTACGGCGCAACCTCGCCCTTTATTCAACTGCCCGAGGCCGAACGCGCCAAATATCAAAATCTGCCGCCGACACCTACGCAAGCCGCCGAACAAAAAAAGGAAGATGATAAACAGAAAAAAGCCGGCATTCCGGGCTGGTTTTGGGCAGTTGGCGGGCTTTTGACGATGTTCTTTTTTGCCGTTATCGTCATTATGCTGGTTTATTTTTTCTTTCTTCGTCCGAGCGGTTTTGAGATCGTCATTGAAAGCGCACCGCCGCGAAGCGAAGTTTGGGTTGACGGTACCCGCTGGTCTGTCACCGAAGGCAACGGAACGCTTCTTGCTACCGGATTGAAATCCAATGTCATAAAGAAAATTGAAATCAGACATCCGAATTTTACATGTGAACCGCGAGAGATCGAAGGTAAGGACGGCGAAACCAAGACGATTACGGCGCGATGTACCCAAACCGGCGGTTTTCAAACTAAGGTGTCGCCAACCTCTGTCACACCAACTCCGCCGATTAAAACTTCGAACGGTGATGATTGTCAAAACATTCGGCTTGGCGAATTTGATAAAGCGGAACGCTGTGCCAACGCCGCGCTTGATGCTTTAAAGCCTGCGCCAAATTATACGGCTGAAGAATTAAAAAATGCTCTGAATATTTTTATCGTCAATTTTGATAAGAAAAAATTCAACATTCCATCATCCCGGATGAAGTTTTTGGAACGTGCCGCAACCTATATCAAAAATCTGCCACCGTCAACGGTGTTGGAAGTCGGCGGACATACCGACAGCGACGGTAAGGATGCGGATAATCAAACTCTTTCCGAGAATCGCGCCAAATCCGTTCGTGAAGCACTTATTAAGTTTGATGTGAGACCTGAAGCTCTGCGAATGAAAGGCTATGGCGAGGGCAGTCCGAAGACGACCAATAATACGGAAGAAGGAAAATTCTTCAATCGCCGGATTGAATATTCGGTCATCAACAATTAATCAAATAACGGACGAAACGGTTAAAAATTTCGTCCGTTTTTATTTTAAACCGCCACCGGCGCAGCGATTTTTTTGTGCGATTGATAGCCGATTAAGTTTAAATTTTCGTATTTGAAATTTAATAAACCTTCTAAACCTTTTAGATTTTCCGCATCAACAAATTCCAGTTTCGGCAAGGGCAACGGCTCGCGCTTCAATAGTTCTTCGACCTGTTCAAGATGATTCAAATAAAGGTGTAAATCGTGAAAAGTGTGAATAAATTCTGAAGCTTCAAGGTCGCACACGTGAGCGATCATTTTAGTCAAAAGCGCGTAACTGGAAATATTAAAAGGAACTCCAAGAAAGGCATCGGCGGAGCGTTGGAAAAGTTGACAGGTTAGTTTTTTATCGCGAACTGTAAAGATAAAAAGTGTATGACATGGTGGCAAATCAACTTTGACAGCAGTTTCGGGATTCCAACCTGAAACAATCAAACGCCGTGAATTTGGATTCGTTTGAATTTGTTTGATCAAATCTGCAATTTGGTCAAAACCATTTCTTTCAGGATAATCGCCGCCGAAACTTCTCCAAAGATAGCCGTAAATCGGACCTAAATCACCTTCTTCACGTTCAAATTGTTTCGTATGCTCCGTATCTGCCCATTCTGCCCAAATATCAACGCCTCTTTCTCGCAAATTCTTCTCGTTAGTATCACCCGACAAGAACCAAAAAAGTTCTTCGGAAATCCATCGAAACGGAACTCGTTTGGTCGTCACGATCGGAAAACTGTTCCGCAAATCATAGCGCGTTTGATAACCGATCACCGAAATCGTGCCGACGCCCGTGCGATCCGAGTGGTGCGTTCCGTTGTCTAAAATATGCCGTAAAAGTTCTTGATACTGTTTCATTGGTTTGCCAGAAAATTAAACTTAAAGTTACCATATTTGCATAGGATTTGAGAATTATGGAAAATAAACTTGAAGTCAGTTTCAATTCGCCGCAATGCGGTTGGATGTCAATCGGTTTTGCTGACGGCGCGCACGAGTTTCACACGACGACGGCATATACTCCGCATTCCAAGGCATTACCCGAAATTTTGAAAGGTCTTTCGTCGCTGATTGAAGCGCATAGCGAAAAAGACGAATTTACAATTAACTGGAGCAGAAATCCCGAAGCCTTTAGCCTATTTTTCAAACGCGATGGCGAAACCGTTTTCTTTCAGGTGGTTGAATATCCGACATTTAATCGTTTGAAAAAAGAAAGCGAAACCGTTTTTTCATATCAAGGAAACGTCAAGGATTTTTGCCGATCATTCTACGAAACATTCGCGCAGCTCTACGATGACCGCGAAACGGACGAATTTGAATTTAACTGGCGGCAACCGTTTCCGTTTGAAGAATTCGAGAATTTTAAATCCAAATTGAACGCTACACGAATTTGACTTTGAGGAGTCAAATTTATGAAAAAGATTTTATCGAAAATTGCTTTAGGTCTGATTGTTATTGGCGTTTTGCTTGGCGGCTGGATTGCGTTTGACCTTTACACACCGCACAAGGTTGATATTCGCGCGTTTGATGCTGACGAAGTGGCACGGCTCGATACGGCGATGTGGCGTTCGTATTACAGCCGCGAACGTCTGAAACTGTATTCGCAGCTGACCGAACTTCTCGAAAAACAATATAAACTGAATTTCTGGCGCCGACAATTTATCGCCTCTCGTGCGGCAAAAGCGACCTTTGTTTTCAAAGACGGCAAATCGCGCACGGATTACGAAAAGGCACTGCCCGATTTAGAGAAATTTTACGCCTCGATACGCGACATCAGTACGACGGATTTTGATGCGCAAAAGGCGGCAAAACTCGAACTTGAATGGTGGATCATTCACCGTGAACGCCAAAAATATCAGGAAGGCGATCTGGCAAAAGCGTTGGCGGAAACCGCCGCCGAGATTTACAAAATGCCGGTTGAAAATTTTATGGAACACGGACGGCTCCGCGCCGAAGCGATGAATATTCGCGACAACCAAGCCGAAGCGGGCGGCGTACGGGAAGAAGATTGGCAGAAAATTGACGCGCTTCTTCACGCCTCGTGGCGTTCCTTGCAATCGGCAGTGAATCAAAAATAGTTTATAATGCCGAAAGGTGAAATATGAGCCAAATAGTTTTATCGCAAATTGAACAAAACATTTTGCAACTACCGATTGACCAACAACTTTTGTTAATTTCTCGGGTTGCCGAAAGATTGCGCGGAAAAATTGACGAATCATCAGATTTTGAAACTTCGCTTGTTGAAATGGCAAATGACGAAAATATTCAACGTGAATTGAAAGAAATTGAAATTTATTCTTAACGGTTTTGCCGTCTGATGTGCGGAAAGGCTTTGCCTTTTCGAGAAATCATTTATGCTCAGTAAATCCAAATTTGTAAAAAGGTCTTTGCGGAGCGTAGCTTAAATTTACCCGGCGTTTCTTTTCAACTCCGACTGAAACCCCTGAAATAATGGATAATGGATAATGGATAATGGATAATTGGCGTGACAAACCTCGAATTTATCAAATATCAATTATCCATTACCCATTACTTCAGCAGTTTCTTTCGATAATTTTCTGAATTTTGGATCTACTGATACTACTTTTTGCGAGGCGGAGCCTAGCATTTTTTCGGATAAACCGTAAAGCGGCGAGTCAAAGACTTACCGCACATCAGACGGCAAAACCGCGTTTTTAAATGAAAGAAAAACTTTTAGATTTACTCGCTTGCCCATCGTGCGGCGGCGATATTTTGTTGGCTTACGCCAGCCGTTACGAAGAAAAAGAAATTATCGAAGCGATTTTGTCGTGCCAAAAATGCTCGCGCGAATATAAGGTGATTCGCGGAATTCCGCGTTTTGCCGATTTGGACAAGATCGAACAGGACAAAGCCTCGACGGCCGAAAATTTTGGCTGGCAATGGACGCATTTTACGCAGGAAGACGAAAAATACGCCGAACAATTTCTTGGTTGGCTACAGCCCGTCAAACCCGAATTTTTCAAGGACAAAATCGTTCTCGAAGGCGGCTGCGGCAAAGGTCGTCATACGAGTTTGGCGGCAAATTGGGGCGCGAAAGAAGTTGTCGGAATTGACCTGAGCATCGCGGTCGAATCGGCGTTTCAGGCAACGCGGCAATTGCCGAATGTCCATATCGTCCAAGCCGATATTTACAAGCTTCCGCTGAAAAAAGCGTTTGATTACGCTTTTTCAGTTGGCGTTTTGCATCACACGCCCGACCCGAAAAAATCGTTTTTGTCGCTTGCCTCGAAAGTAAAAAAAGGCGGCGCGGTTTCGGCTTGGGTTTATGGCGCGGAAAACAACGAATGGATCACCAAATACGTCAATCCGATTCGGACGGGTTTTACGTCGAAGATCAATCAACCGACGCTTTACCAGCTTTCAAAACTTCCGACGCTCGGCGTTTTTCTCGCCACTAAATTGATTTATAAACCGCTGAATAAAGGCGCAAAACCAATTGCGAACAAACTTTTTTACAACGATTATCTCAATCATCTCGGCACATTCGGTTGGCGCGAACAACATAATATCGTCTTTGACCATCTGGTTGCGCCAACCGCTTTTTATATTACAAAAACAGATTTTGAGAATTGGTGGAACGAAATAGGCGCACAAGAAACACAAATAATATGGCATAATCAAAATTCTTGGTGCGGTTTTGGGAAAATATGAAATTTGATAAAGGCATTGCAAAAAAACATCGCAAATCAATCGAAGACGCTTTTGCGACAATTTTGGACAAAGGTAACGAAAAACATCAACGCACGGCACAGCTGATTCTTGATTCGGAGATGCTCGTCTGCGTTCATCCGGTCAGCCAAGTCGTTGCTTCGGGCATCACGGGCGCGATCAGTCCGGCACGGCTCAATGACCGAATCGGTGACGAACGATTAAGTTTGCTGGAAGCATTCGGCGAAATTTTTATCACGATTGCCGAAGAAACGATTGACGGCGGCGGACAGCGCGGCTGCGAAGGAACTTTTGCACACGAAAATCAGCACGCTTTCGATTTTGCACAAGTGATTGAAAGTTTTTCAAATGCCGATATTAATCCGTTGAGCATTTTCAATCCGACTCTTTACGAATTAGAGTGGGAAGCCCACATCGCGGCGGGCGAATATATCCTGCAAATCGGCAAAGAAGATTATTTGGACGAAGGCCTCGCGCTGATGATTCTCGGGCGCAACGACAGCGGTTACTTTCTCGACCGCGACGGAATTAAACGCCGTTTGAAAGAAAGCTACGGTCTGGAATTGGGCGGCGATCTTGGCTCGATTGCAAGCGATATGATTGGTTTAAGACAGAGATAAAAACAGTTGGCAATTGGCAGTGGCAGTTGGCAGGTGAGTTTTTTGACTGCCAACTGCCGACTGCTACTGCCAACTGTTTTTTTGTGGCAAAATAAAAGTTTATGAGTACAGCTTTACCGCAGGAAATGGAGCAACATACTTACGCGATCATGAACCGCGTTGAAGATTCGCATTGGTGGTTTGTCGGCCGTCGCGCGATTTTGGAAAGTTTTCTCCAACAAATCGTTTTACAAATCCGAAATCCGAAATCCGAAATCCGCATTTTAGATGTTGGTTGCGGAACAGGTGCGAATCTTGAAATGCTTGCTCAATTTGGCGAATCCGAAGGCGTTGATATTTCCGACGATGCGCTCGAATTTTGCAAGGCAAAAGGCTTAAAAGTTCACAAAGGTTTAGCGGAGAAATTGCCGTTTGCGGACGAAAGTTTTGAAGTTGTCACCGCGCTTGATGTCGTTGAACACCTTGACGACGATGTTGCCGGTCTTAAAGAAATGCACCGCGTCTTAAAAAAAGGTGGCAACGCACTGATTTTTGTGCCGGCGTTTATGTGGCTTTGGGGCGTGCAGGACGACATTTCAAACCATCGGATCCGCTACACAAAAAAACAGATCGTTGAAAGGTTGGAAAAAGCCGGATTTGAAATCGAACGCGCAACTTACGCTAATTGGACATTTTTCGCGCCGATCCTCGCGGGCAGAACGATTATGAAGATCACGGGTATCAAACCCGAATCGGAAAACAACGTCAATATTTCCGCTTTGAACGGTTTTTTCGGCAAGCTTTTCAGCGCGGAAAGATTCTGGCTGAAACGCGCTAATTTTCCGTTTGGCGTGTCGATTGTGATAGTTGCAAAAAAGACTGAATCAAACAAGTGAGTAACAACGCCAAATATCAGAATCGAAAGGGTCAAAATTATTTTCATAATCAGCTCTGAACCCTGAGCTAATAGCTTTTCGCTGATTAATGAACTAAACATTTGCCAATGAACGAAGATTTTTATTGTGAACAGGTTTTAAGCGGCAAAACAAAGGTTGAAAAACTGCTTGAAACCGACAATATTCTCGCTTTTTATCACACCCGACCTTTTTGGGAAACTCACATTGTCGTCATTCCAAAACGCCATATCGCGTCGCTTTTGACGCTCGACAAATCGGACAACGGATTGTTTTTGGAATTATTTGAAGCGGTCAAAAAAGTGGCGGCACAGGTCGTTGAAGAAAAAGGCGCGGCGCGTATTTTGACTAATCTCGGCAATTATCAAGAATCGAAACATCTGCATTTTCACATCAATTCCGGCGCACAAATTCGTCCTGATAATCAAACTCAGTAGTTCCAAAATGGCAAAGCAGAAAAGTTGAGCGGTAGCGCTCCACCTCCGTTTTCATTCAAGTTGATTATCAAGAAACCTGCTCGCTACCGCTCGCTATACTGATTTCTGGATCTACTGAAACTGTTTATTTATAAAGGATTTACGCGGATTGTTTTTGAAATCTCCGGTTAATCCGTGTCCTGTTTTTGACACTTTTCACAATGAATTTTGAGTTTGCAAACAACTTTTCAGTTCACCAATATTCTTTTCGACGAAACGGAACGCCGATATTTAAGTCAGCGTTCCGAATACCCAAGCTTTTATTGCTTTTTCCTCTTGTCCATCTCTTTGTTATAAAACGTCCATGAAGTTTCGTTCGGCTTCGCCGGATCAACCTTTTCGGGCGCGGTCATATACGTCGGATATTTTTCGCGCACTTCTTTTTTGAGGCGTTCAGGCAATAAATCCCACTTTTCCATCCGCCAGCTACGAGCATGGACGATGATCACGCCGCCGTTTTTCGGCATTTTCATCCACGGCAGCCATGGTCCGACGCGCGTCCAGCTGAGCATCACATTTTTCGGCGGCGTCAGTTTATTGAGTTCGCTTTTCTCGACATAAAAATCAAACATTTCGCTTGCCGTATAATTTTTATCAAAACCCGGCAGCGGATAAAACGGAAAAACATCGCTCGTCCAAACGAGATGCTCGTTGATTTCTTCGGGCGCATTTCCCTCGCCGAATTCGCGTTTTCCGTCCATTGAAGTAAACATGTATTTGCCGTCTTTAACGCGAACGCGGGAATTTACCGGGTCGTTCTGAATATGAAAAATCTCGCAATTTTCCTTCGTCCACGGATTTTCCCATTGGCTGATGATTTCATCGGTTTTCGGGTCTTTATAAAATACAATCTCGCGCGTCGCAAGAAAAAAACCGTCTTTTTCAGGTGTTTCGACGCGGCGGCGAACATTGTAACCTTCAACTCCGAAGACCTTAACCGGACGTTCGCCCGGAATGAAGGCATATGCAGAGCCCTTGATATAAAAAACCATATCTTTGCCGTCAGGCCGCGCAAAAGTCGCTTCCATCTGCAATTGCCCCAAACTGCGTTTCGTTTTTTTGTCTTTTTGGGCAAATAAACTGAAACTGCAAAGTAACGTAAAAGCTAATAAAAATGATAGTTTTTTCATAAATTTAATCCTCGAATATATTTGTTGCCCACGCGCAAACACGAAAAATATGATACAAATTTTGTCTTAATTTTTGTGTATTTCGTGTGTTTCGTGGGCTAAAACTTCTTTAACTTTTTGCGGAATATCGCTGAACTGCTCAACAACGCTTGCGCCGACTTCTTGTAATCTTTCAACCTTGCCGGCCCACGTTCCGCGCCCGCCTTCGACGATTGCGCCGGCGTGTGAATAACGCGTTCCGCTTTGCGCCGCTTTTCCGCCAATATAGGCGACAATTTTTTTCGTGATTTTGCCCGCTTCGATCAGATCAGCGACTTGTTCTTCCTGCGAACCGCCGATTTCGCCCAAGATGACAATTAAATCCGTTTCGTCGTCGCTTTCAAACATTCGGGCGACTTCGGGCATCGTCAAACCGATCACCGAATCGCCGCCGACGTGAACGATCGTCGAAATTCCGACACCTGTCTGACAAATGTAATAACCTGTCGAAGCCGAAAGTCCGCCGCTTCGCGAAACGATTCCGACTCGTCCCGCGTGAAACCAGCTTTTCGCCGTTTTAGCATTGCCGCCCATCATTCCAAGGACGGCTTTTTCCGGCGACATCACACCGACCGTATTCGGGCCAATAAATTTTGCGCCAAATTCTTCCGCGACTTCGCAAATCTCCAAAACATCATAAAGCGGAACGCGGTCGGCAATCAACGCAAGCAGCGGAACACCCGCTTCGATCGCTTCGATCGCCGCCGATTTGACGCGCGGCGCAGGAACAAAGATCACCGAAACATCGATCGCGCCCAAAGAATCTTTCGCTTCCAAAACCGAATCAAAAACCGGCAGGTCTTCAACCGTCTGCCCGCCGCGTTTCGGTGTGCAGCCGCCAACGATACTCGTGCCGTATTCGAGCATCAAACGCGTCCGCGCCGAACCTTCGCGCCCGGTGATGCCCTGCACGATGACTCGTTTGTTTTGGTCAATCAAGATAGACATAAACGATTTTTAGATTTTTGATGCTTGATTTAGTCCGTCAATCGGCAAATCAATTTTCACGCCGCCCGTCTCAAATTCCCAACTTGCAAATTCGCACGCCAGACATTCGATACATTTTCCTCTTTCGGCTTCGTCGCGTTCGATTGCTAAAACAGGTAAACCGCGCTCGTCCAGTTTCAAAATCTTGACTGGACACGCTTCGACGATCGGCGCGGCTGATTTTTCTGCGAAAACCGCGTGGTCAAACGTGATTTCGCCGGTTCGGGTTTTGAATTTGTATAAATTTTGTTCTGCCGACAAATCAAGTTGAAATTGGTCGAATTCGTGCGTAGTCCCGCCTTTAGGCGGAATTTCTCGCTCATCGAGATTCCGCCTAAAGGCGGGACTACCAACTTTTGCTAAAATTAAGTCTTTTAAACGCGCCGCGCAAAAATCTGCCGAATGCTGTTTTTGATACGCTTCCATCGGCGCGGGCAAATGCGCGGCGTATTTTTCAACCAATTCTTTCGCGTAATCTTCGCCATTTCCGCCCAATCTTAAAACTGCGGGAATTTCGGGGCGAACTTCTAAGAACGCTTTCAAAACTGCTCGTGCCAGTCCGAATTGTTCCTGACTTGCGACACCCGAACCGGATAAAAAATAGCCTTTGATTCCGGGAATCGAAAGAATGATTCTTGCCGCCCGATAGACTTTTGAAGCTGGCGGATTTCCGCTCGTGTCAACATAGCACATCGGCGACAATCCATTACGCTGTGCCGCATCAAGGCTCGCCATCGAACCGCCGCCACCCGCGCCATGGAAGCCAATGCGGATTTCGGATTTCGGATTTCGGATTTCGGATTGATAAAGAATTTCAACGAAATAGAATGTGCCGCGAAAATCGTCTTTTTCTACTTCCCAGGCGATTTTTTCAAGACGCGTCGGTGTGTGTCCGAGTTCACGCGCCATTTCAATTTGCAGATATTCGTGCCGAAAAACGGCGTAATCGTCAACCGAAATTCGCGCATCGAGCGCAACCAACTCGTTCGTAGTCCCGCCTTCAGGCGGAATCTTAACGAATGTTCCGCCTGAAGGCGAGACTACGAACGATAATGGATTAATTTCCGCCGTCCGTGCTTCACACGATTTGGCGGCTCGATACAATTTCAATAATATCCCGGCGATTTTTTCGTCATCGCAAATTGTTTTTATCTCTTCAATGGTTGGTTCTCGTCGAATCGAGCAAACAAGTTTCCGCATCGAATCGGCGCGTTCTTCGATGCCGCTTCCGCCCGAATCTGAAAACAAAAGTGTCGGGCGTTTAAGAACCGTGTCAACAATAAACCCAAGATAAAATTCGTGTTCGATCCCGGCTTTTTCTTCCACTAAAACCGCATCGCAAATATTTCCGGCGATTTCGCTACCGAGCATTTCCGAGGCGATGTTTTCCGCTTCCTCCGCTGATTTAGCGAACCGAATGCCGCCCGCCGCCGCCCGCGATGTCGAATGTATCTGCGCTTTGATGACGACGTTGCCGTCAAGATCTTCGGCGATCTGACGCGCCTCGGTTGCCGAAAAAGCGACTTGGCCGCGCGGAATTTCAATACCGTTGGCGGCTAAGATCTTTTTTGCCTGATGTTCGTGCAGTTGTGCCACAGATTTTTTTATCTCGTCAAAAGTTTCATCAAATCGCCGATGTCTGTCAGCGTTTCTAAATTATAAACCGTCTCGAAAACTTTCGATTGTTGTTCGGAATCTAAAATATCTTCCGCTAAAATACTAAATTTTTGCTGTAATTCTGCAGTTGAAAGCTGATCACGCGGATCGCCTTTCGGATAGTCGCGTTCTTTTGTCAAAATGTCGCCGTTGATTAATTTAATGACAACGCGGCACGGCTGTTCAGCCGGAAAACGCGATTCAAAAGCAGGTTCAAGCACGGCTTTGACCTTCGGCACGTTTTCTAAAATCCGTGCGTTAATGAGCGATTCCCGGTTAAATTCATTAGGCGTTAATTTTCGCCGGACAACTGCCGCCGCGATGCAATAAGGCAGACTGTGATCGGCTGTTTCGCGTGAATCAATGATGTATTTTCGCTCGTCTGCGAGAATTTCGGCGGCGCGTCTGAGCGTATAAATTTCAATCGTTTCAATCTGTTCGGGTTGTAAATCGTGCGTTAAAACCAAATCTAAGACAGCGGAAATCGGCGCGTGTGTCAAGGCTTCGGACGGAAATGGTTTTATTGAGCAATCTGTTATTTTGAAAGTTCTTCCGAGATTCTCGGTCAAAACTTCAGGCTTCCACTTTTCGCCAATGACTTCAAAAAGTCCTTCGCGACCTTCAAAAATCAGCGTTGGTCCCTGATAACCTTTTTGGGCAAGTAGCGCGGCAAAAACTCCGCTTTCGGTTGCCATCGGGTCAACCGTATTTTTCATCATCGTCAGTTTTCCGGCAGTCACAGCGCCCAGAGTCGTGCTATGTGCGCCGGCAATTCCGATCGCATTGGTGATTTGTTCAGCGTTTAGCCCGAGCATTTTTCCGGCGACGACCGGCGCGACAAACTGCGTCAAAGTGGCGTGATGCAAGCCTAATTCGCGAACGCCCGGAAATGCCGCTTCCATAATTCGCATTTCGAGTTCGTAAGCGATAACGGTTGCCAAAACCAGATCTTTCCCGCTTCGCCGTTCGCGTTCGCCGATACAAAATGCCGCCGGCAAAAGGTCTGACGGATGCGACGGGTCTTGTTTCCAATAAACGTCGTTATAATCGAGAGCGCGAATCGCCACGCCGTTTATCAAGCTCGCGCTGCGGACATCGGTTTTCAGCTTTGAGCCGACGACCGAACATTCTCCGCGTCCGCCGATCTCGGAAAACACCTCTTCTAAAATTTGAAAATCTTCCGTTTTTGAACCGCCCAAAGCACAACCAAAACTGTCATACAGAAACATTTTCGCCGCCGCGACTGATTCGGGCGGCAAATCTTCAAAGGTTAGATCAACGGCATATTCCGCCCAGATTTGAGAAATGGTTTTTTGCATATTTTTTACGCAATGGCACAAAGACGCAGAAACGCAAAGTTTTATAAAATTAGTTTAGAAAAATCTTGGCAACCTTGCGCCTTTGCGTCTTTGCATTAAAATCAAAACGGTCTTTTCTTGCTGACTAAATCAAAATCAATAAAATCTGCGTGGTGAAAGATCACCGATTCATTTGAGCGCGTCATCATTTCGCCCTCTTTGGAATGTGTCGCAATAATGTGCTGAACTTCCGGCGGAATTCCGCGAAAATGGCTCATCGCCACGCCCGTGAACGGATGCCGCAGATGCTGTCCGCGTCCGGCTTTCGTAATTTTGCCGTCGCGTTCTTCGTATTCGATCAGTTTGCCGACATCCGCAAGCAACGCGCCGGCAATCAAATGATCGTAATTTATGTTTGAACGCGTCCCGTAAGATTCCTTTAAAACATCGGCAACCGCAATGCACATTTTGCAAACCGTGCGGACGTGTTCGATAAATGTAATATTGCAATTTTCGACATGAACCGAAAACGGCATTCGCCGGATCGCTTCAAACGTCCAACCGCCATCGGCGATGGCATCTTCCCAAACCTGCAAGGTCTTTTCGCGCAAATCCGCGTCTTTTATCAAATTTATTTCTGGGATTGATTCAACAATTTGTTCTCGCATATTTTTTCAAAATTTGTGGCTGATTCCAAAACTTTTTAACTTAAAATACCTTGGTTTATCTAAAGTTTTTCAGTGGGTAATTTTCTCCCGGTTTCGCCGTCATATTCGTAATTTTCCGTATCAATTGTCCGCATCGGCGGATTGCGCTCCTGTTCTTCCGTAGCGTGTGCGACCAGTCCGGCAACACGCGCGATCATAAAAATTCCGTTCGCCGTTTGAGGCGGAAAATTCATTTCGCAAAGCAGTGCGGCAATTGCGCCATCAGCGTTTATCGGCAAAGTTTTGCCGGTTTTTTCCGATAAGACCTTTTCTAAAACTTCTGCTTGCGCAACGTATTTTCCGGCAATTTTTGATTCTTTGGCAAGTTCAAAAAGCCGAACGGTGCGCGGATCAGCAGCGTGAAAACGATGTCCGAAGCCCGAAATACGAATTCCACGCGTTTTGTAATTTTGTACAATTCGTTCTGCCGAATCAATCGCCGATAAATTTGCGCTTTGCTGCAATTCGACCGCTTCCGAAATTGCCCTCATCGCATCTTCGATCGCACCGCCGTGATATTTATTGATGGCTAATATTCCGGCAGCGACCGCTGAATTTAAACTTGCACCCGTGTTGGCAATCGTTACGGCGGCAATCGTCGAAGGCGGAGATGCGCCGTGGTCAATCACCGAAATCAATATTGCTTCGAGCATTTCGGCCTCTTCTTTTGTCGGCAATTTCCCCAAAAGAAGCAGATACATCGCCTCGCCCAGAGATATTCTGCCGATCAATTCTTCGATTGCGTATCCGCGAATATTAATTTGTTCTGCCTCAACCCACGAAATTGCGGTTTTGCGTTTATGTGCCATTGGTGAATCTTTTTACCTTAATCCATTGACAAAAATTTGTTCTTACTTTATAACAAATATATTGTGCTTAGCAAACAATACATTGCCAAATATTTACGTTTTCGTCAAAACAGTATTACAGAAAATTTGTATGCCTTTTAGCACAAATGTTTAAAATCAATAAGGAGCAAACTATGGTCAGTCAGTTGAGTAAAAGAATCTTTTTAGTTTTTGCGGTTTCAATTTTGTGTTTCATTTCGGTATCGGCACAAGGTTCTGCAAAAATCAGCGGAACGGTTAAAGATCAAAATGGCGCGGTGGTTGCCGGAGCAAGCGTCACATTATTAAATATCGGCTCAAGTCAAAGGCTGGCGGCAACAGCCGATTCTTCCGGTAAATACGAGTTTTCCGGCTTGCGCGGAGGCTCATATCGCGTTACCGCAACCGGGGATGGTTTCGGCGAATCGGCGGAAACCGTCACATTGTCAGACGGTGCCAGCGTCAGTCAGGACTTTTCAATTTCGCCCGGCGCAATTCGCGATGTGGTGACCGTGACGGCCGGCAAAGGAAATGAACGTCTGGCCGTTGAAACACCGCAAACCGTAACCGTCACAACTGCCGACCAGATCGAACAAAGACTTCCGCGCTCAACTTTTGAAATTATGGAACGCGCTCCAAACATTGGCTCGATTGAAACAAATCCGGCTCGTGAGCGTCCGAGACTTCGCGGTCTTTCATCAAATCGCCTGCTCATTGTGATTGACGGCGAAAAGCTAAACAATCCGCGCACCGATGTCGGGGCAAGCGGCCAGCCTATTCAGGTTGTTGATCCTTCGCAATTGGAATCAGTTGAAATCGTGGCGGGATCAGGTTCAAGCCTTTACGGTTCTGATGCAATTGGCGGAACGATCAACCTTATCACCAAACGTCCGATACTTTCGGACAAAGGCTTAGTATTCGGATTACGATTTGATGGCTCATATAACAGTAGCGGTGCCGTGCGTCGCGGTAATATGACCTTAAATTTATCAAGTTCAAATGTTGCCTTTCGGGCAAGCGGAAATCTTTATCGAAATGCTAATTATAATTCGGGGAACGGTGAGGTGACACTTGCTCAGAATGTCGCTATTGGACAATTCTTCAGACAATTTCCAACCAATGTTGCCGGAACAACATTCCAATCGGCAGGCAGCTACACGGTGTTTCCGATTGCAAAGAATCAGGAAATTCTCAATGGACAAGGACACGGAAACGGACAACAGTTTGATTTGTGGTTTTTTCCGGCAACGAAACATAGTTTCCGCGGAAAATATCTAAACCGCGATGATGGTAGTAATGGCAATGCTTTTTCAGGTCCGCCATATGAAACCCAGGAACGATATGGAAGTTATCGTCGTTTCGATAAAGTTGGTATTCGTTATGAAGGTCTCGACCTGAACAAATATATCCCAAGAGTATCGGCAAATTATTTTCATCAAAAACTATCATTTCCGCAAACTCAATTTACCTGGGCAAATCTTGCCGGTGCCGGCGGAAGTTTCTTAAATACAACAACTTTTACGGGTTTGCAGTCGATTTTCTCGTTGACGTCGTTTGTGGATAATCGAAATACGATCACGACGGACGGATTGGATTTTCAGGCGAGTTTAACACCTTTTAGTGGTTTGATCGTAACGGTCGGCGGCGGTCGCACAAAAGATGTGTCGAAAGACTATTTCTTTTCAACCAACGCCACATTCTCCGGAACTAACCGTATTTTCACAGGAACACCAGTGATTGGCGCAAGCTCGCCGCTGACATCATATACCGATAACAACTTTTATTCTCAAGCCGAATTTGATCGTGTTAAGTGGTTTCGGCTAACTGCGGGAGTCCGCTATGACAACTGGATCACGCTGGCAGTTCCGGGCAACGGATTTCCATTGTCAACTGAATTTGCGGCCTTGAATGCGGCAACCCCGGCGTTCACTGCCAATCCCGGCGCATTAGGACAGGTCGTGGCGGCGTTACCAACTTTGGTAGCTTTGGCAGGCGGAACCGGTACATCCGGTTCTAACCGAAAATCGACGACTTACAATTTCGGAGTTGTCGGTCGATTCCCTTGGGGAATAAATCCTTATTTTCGCTGGGCAAACAGTTATCGTGAGCCCGGAATTACGGATCGCTACCTGCTTCGTAACTTTACACCGGGATTGCCCGGCCTCGCATCATTAGTTGTTGGAAATCCAAATTTATCGCCTGAAACAGGTAATAACTACGATGTCGGAGTCAAGGTTTCCCGCAAACAATTCAACTTTTCACTTGGCTATTTTTATAACAAGATCGACGATTTGCTGGTCTTTTCACCTGCCCAGACATATTGTGTCGATCCCGCGCCGGGACTTCCCGGCAGCGCATCGGGAGCTTTTGGTTGTCCCGCCGGTGTCAGTCGGGTTGCCGTACAGATAAATGCCCGGATCAATCAGGCATCTGCAACTATCAAGGGAATTGAATCAACCGGTGAAGTTGCTATTTCATTAGGTCGTTTTGGAAGTCTTAATCCGTTTTATTCTCTCGGCTCTCTGCACGGAACAAACGGTTCGCCAACGGCGATTCAATTAACCCAGTTGAATGTGATTTATAATCGAAACGACACGCCGGTAAAACTAACCGGATCTGCTTCTGATTTTCCGCTCGCGAGTATCACTCCGTTTCGTCTTCTTTTCGGTGCTCAATATCTGGATTCAAAAGGTCGGGTTTCGGTTGAATATACATGGCGCCACCAAAATCGCGTAACCCGTGCCGACCCCGGACAGTTTGTTGGAACCGCGCTCATCAACTACGGATCGTTTGCCAGCTTGAATAAGATTGATAAACAATCGATCAAAGGCGGTTACAACTGGAGAAATGAAAAATATAAATTCACGATCAATGCGGGAATTGATAATTTAGCCAATAAACTTTTCTGGGAGCATTTCCAAAATGCGCCGGCGCCCGGCCGAAGTTTTGTGTTCGGTTTTACGATCGAGGCCTTCAATCTCCTGAAAAGATAACTAATTGGAAAGCACCTCGTTTATGGGGGTGAACAAAGTGCTTTCTTTTATGAAAGAGTTTTGGTGACACGAGTTGCCAAAACTCTTTTTTTAGTTTGATTTTCCGTCGCTTCCGAAATATTCGCGGTAGGCTGCAATTTTGTCGCTGCGGACGTCCCACGAAATTGCCACCCGATTTTTATACGGATTTCCTCGAATCACGCCTTCATCACGAAGTTCAAAAATAATCGTTGTTTCGTTTGCAGTAATTCGCAAAACTTCAATAATCTTGAATCCTTGATTAAAAGTATCAGAAACATATTTGAAAAATTCTTTTGCTTTTTCCTTGCCTTTTTGCTCGCCCTGATATTTTCCGGTTGGAAAATAGATCGTAAAATCATCCGTTAGCATCTCGAAAAAAGGCTGCCATTCACCTTTTTGGATGCCTTTGATAAAATGCTCGTAGGCTTTTATTCCAACTTCCATCGTTTTTGCGACTTTTTTGGGATTAACTTTTTTGGGTTTCTCGATTTGGGCTTCGGCAAACCCGACTTGAATTGCCATGACCAAAAACAGTGTGATAAATAGTTTAGTTTTCATAAAAATATCATTACTGAGCGGTCTAAGAATTGCTAGGAAGAATTCAGCACCGTAAGTAGTTCATTATCAACTACTTTGCTTAACGAGTTCTTGACTATCAGTAACCAATTCTTACTAATTTTCCAACTTTCATAAAATATTTTACTGATATTTCTAATCCATTCCGCCGGACTTTCTCTCTTTTTCTTCTCCGATTCTGTTTGTTCTGCTCTGTTTTTCTTTCGCCCCGGCTTTTTCTTTCCTTGACAATCTTGCTTGAATTTCATCAACAGACAAGCCAATGTCATCAATAAATAGAATTGGATCTCAACTCCGTTCTGAGAGTGATTCAACAAATGTAACCCGTTCAATGTTCGTTTCAGATATTTGAAAAATAACTCGATCTGCCATCTGTAAGCATACATTATGATGATCTGCAAAGTCGTTAAATCTCGCCGGTTGGTGATCAGCCGAAATTTACTTTGACAGACTTCAAACTGAATCATCCGGACGACATTTTGATATTTGTCACTGCTAAATATGATCAACTCATCGCGCACGTTTTTGAAACATCCGGGCAATGCGGAAACCGCTATTTCTAACCTTTCTTGAACTTCAATGAGCAAATTATCTTTCACTCGAAAAACGAAATACGCTTCTGCTTTCAATAGTTTAGCAATGATTTCAAAACTCGCATAGCCACGATCTGCAATATACGTGACACCCGCTTGCAAAACACTTTCTAAAAATATTCGCTCGCTTGATTTCCCGCTCCCGACCACAAATTCGGTCGGTATCATCCGATTCATCTCAAAACAAAGATGCAGTTTGAAAGCATTCTTAGCCTTCCGATACTCGCTCCAACCAATCTGTAAAAGTGTCGGAAACAAGCTTCCGTCAATCACTCGAAACAATCCTAATTCGTCAATTCCTTTGATTGATTTCAACTTTACTTGTGCCAAAACCGTTTCAAAAACTTCTTTGAAATACTTGCTTTGAAACCGGGAAAATCCATCTTTGAGAGTCGAAAACGGCGTATAAAGCAAACCTAAGTCCAGACATTTGAGGTTGGTTTTTAATTCCAGCGGCAAACTTCTCAAAGAACTGACCTGTTCCAAATAAACAAAAAATAATTTTCTGACAAAATCGGCAAAAAACAATTTTTGAGAAAGAGCTTCATGGTCTATAATGGGCGAAATGGAAGCAATTATTGCCTCGATTGGTTGCAAAAGCGTGGTAAAGAGTGTTTTTTTCACACTTAAATATATCTTTTTCCATGCTTTTGCACATCTTTTTTTACACAGCAATTCTTAGACCGCTCAGTAATGATTTTAACCAAATCTTTTTCTTGTTTTCGTGCCTTTCGTGTGTGCGCGTGGGCAAAAATCTTAAAATATTTCATAATTTTCAAGTAGGCAATTTCTATACCGCTCAGTAATGATTAAATTTATGAAGACAGAACTAATACCCGTCATCCATATCCTTAATGAACGGCAGGCTTTAACAAATGTCGAAACTTGTCTGGCAAATAATATTGTCAAAGTTTTTCTGATAAATCACGCCGTTTCGGATCGCGATTTGTTGGAATGCGCCAATCATGTCAAACAAAAATATCCTTCGCTCTGGGTTGGCGTGAACAGGCTCGGAGTTTCGACTGTAAATGCGGTGAATACACAGCTTTCAGGGATTGATGGATTGTGGTGCGATGGAACTCTGACGGTTGAAAACGCTCAAAAATATCGGAAGTTTGACGGCTTATTTTTTGGCGGATTGGCTTTCAAATATCAGCCTCAGCCAACAGATTTACAAATTGCTTGCGAAGAAGCCAAACTTGCAACCGATGTTGCAACCACCAGCGGAATCGGAACCGGACAGGCTGCCGATGTGAAAAAAATAAATGAAATTCGCAGTCTTTTGGGAGCTCATCCAATGGCGATCGCGTCGGGCGTATCGACGGAAAATGTTGAAAATTACAAAGGCATTGCCGATTACTTGTTAGTTGCAACCAGCATCACGGATAGAAACGAATTGATCATTAACGAAAAATTGGCAGAGCTAAAATCCAAATTGGATTAAATTTGGGTAAATAAAAAGCCATCTCAAAACTCAATAAAAAGTTCTGAAATGACTTTTTAATTTGAATTCACTAAATCGCAGTAAATCCAAATTTGTAAAAAAGCATTGGCTGATACTACCTTAAAGTTATTTGAGATTTCCCTGCCTGTTAGTTGTAACCATTGCGCATAATGGATATTTGATATTTGATAAATAGGCTTGACGGAACCTCAGATTTATCAATTATCCAATATGCGTAGCAGTAACTTTCGATAATTTTCTGAAATTTGGATCTATTGAGTATAGAAACTACGCTACTTTCAACAAAAGATGGGTCACAAAACAATTCTAAATCGGCAGGACAGTTTATGGGATTATTAAAACTTTTCTAAAGGCGGAAATATTTCAAACTTCTTCGTTTTTAATTCTAAATTTTATAGAATCGGGAGCGAAGGAGTTTTTTGTGCAAAAACTTCCCAATTTGTTTATAATCAAGCTATGTCAGTTCACAGCGTAGAAATCACCACCGAAAATCTATTAAACGCAGTTGTTAGTTTGCCGAAAAATGAATTTGAGAAACTGATTGCAAACGCTCGAAAACTCCGCCAAAAATCATCGGAAAGTAAAGCGAACAAAGAAGTTAAATTAATAAAAAAAGTCAATGAAGCGGTGCTTTCAGAAACAGAGCGAGTGCGTTTTAACGAACTTATCGAAAAAAGACGTGACGAACTTATCAACGAAAATGAACTCAATGAATTACTCGTTTTGACCGAAAAAGGCGAAGAATTAAACGTCAAACGGCTCAAATATTTAGTTGAAATTGCAAACATACGTAACCAAACTCTGCGCGAAGTAATGAAAGAACTTGAGATTTTCCCGCCTCAGACAATATGAAAGTTTCACCGTCAATCAGAAAAAAGATTGAGGACAGAGCGCACAAACTTTGCGAATATTGTTTATCCGTTACGTCAAACCTATACAAATCTGAACATTGCCGGATTTGCTGTTGACTTCCTGCTTCATCGTGTCCCTCAGCCTTTCGGCTTTTGGTTGTTTTGACACTCCACAGGCTTCAGACTCTTTTTCAAGTCTTCCCGTGTAACTCACGGTATTGTTGTAATTTTCTAAATTTATCGCCGCGTTTAAGTCTCGATTGATTTCTATTCGACAGACTTCACATTTATAGATTCGCTCTGCTAAACCTAGCTTTTCTTTGATCTTGCCACAATTTGAACACTTCTTTGAACTTGGAAAATAACGATTGGCAACTGTGACTTGGCTTCCATACCAACTCGCTTTGTATTCCAATTGCCGCCGAAATTCATAAAATCCGCCGTCAAGAATTGCTGATGCTAATTTGTGATTCTTACTCATTCCACGAATATTCAAATCTTCGATCACTATTTCGCTGTGGTTTTTGGCGAGTTTCGTCGTCAATTTGTGGATTGAATCTTTCCGTATATTCCAGATTTTGTAATGTAGCGATGCGACTTTTGCTTGGGCTTTTTGATAATTATTTGATTG